>CAVHIX010000014.1:0-17421 GCA_963636135.1 Anaerovoracaceae bacterium | reverse complement strand
ACGGAAGGCAGTGCAAAATCGTGTTTTTAATAAAAATTATTCCGTAAATTGCAGAAGAATTTTCTTTTGAAAAAATAACGAAAGTTTTGCCAGGATTTTTTTTGAAATTTGCACAAAGTTGAACGCACAAAAGTTCGTATTTTTTTAAAAAATCAACAGATTTTTGCTGTAATTCCTGAGAAAGATTTAAAAAATTTTTAAAAATCATTAAAAGAAAACGCCTTTTACAAAAATTTCAATTCCGATTGCGATTAAAATTGTTCCGCCTAGAATGTCAGCTTTGTTGTTCAGTTTGTTTCCGACTTTTTTTCCGATTAGAAGTCCAATCGTTGTAATAATGTAAGTTACAAGTGCGATTATAAAACACGCCAAAAGTGCCATAAAAATATCGTAATCAGAAATTGTAAATCCTACCGAAAGTGCATCTATTGAGGTTGCGACTCCCTGTAAAAGTAAAATTGGAAAAGTTATGCATTTTGGTTCATCGGAATTTTCTTCTTTTTGAAAAAACGCTTCGAAAATCATTTTGCCGCCAATAAATAAAAGCAAAAGAAGTGCAATCCATGGAATAAATTTTTGAAATGAAGAAAAAATTGTTGCAATCGTGTGAACGCAAATCCAGCCGATAAGTGGCATTACAAACTGAAAAATCGCATAAACTGAAGAAAATGCGCACATTCGGCTTTTTTTCATTTGTGGTTCGTGAAAAGCGTTTGCAAGACACACTGAAAAAGCATCCATTGCAAGCCCTACGCCTAACAGAATGCTGTTAATGAAAAACATTAAATTCATTTTTTTGTCCTTGATAAGATGAAATTATAACATTTAAAATTTTTAAAATATACTGTTTTATATTAAATCTTGCTTTTAGAAAAATACCGTATTAAAATTACCAAAGAGGAGTAAAAATGAAAAAATTATTAATTTCGGTTTTGACAATTTCTGTATTCTGTTCGATTTTTGCAAGTTGCGATGAAAAAAATAAAAATAAAAAAGCTCAAGAATCGGCTGTAATTTCTGAAGAATTAAAAGATTCGTTGTCTGATTTTTCTGATACATTGAGTAAAAAAATTGATTCTTTTAGTGATGAATTGAATAAATCGGTAAAAAAGCACAACAAAGAAATCAGTGATACTGTAAAAGATGCGTCTAAAAAATTGAATGAAACTTTAAATAGTGAAGAATATAAAAAATCTGTTGAAGAAGCAAAGAAAGAAGCTCAAAAATCGGCAAGTAACGCTTTGCAATCTGCAACAGAAGCTTTAAAAAATATTGATTTTAATTTTGATTAGTTTCTAAAACTGTGGATTGGAGCAGGAATTCGACCGCCACGGTTAATAAAGTCTGCACAACCAAATTTGCTAACATTCATCACAGGGCAACCGCCTAAAAGTCCGCCAAATTCAACCCATTCGCCAGCTTTTTTACCAGGAGCAGGAATTAAACGGCAGGCAGTTGTCTTGTTATTTACCATTCCGATTGCAAATTCATCTGCTAAAATTCCGGAAATTGTTGTTGCCGGTGTATCTCCAGGAATTGCAATCATATCAAGACCTACAGAGCAAACTGTGGTCATTGCTTCAAGTTTTTCAAGACAGATTGAACCTTGCTTTACAGCATTAATCATTCCTTCGTCTTCTGAAACTGGAATAAACGCACCAGAAAGTCCGCCGACATTTGTAGAAGCCATTACGCCACCTTTTTTAACCATATCCGTAAGCATTGCAAGGGCGGCAGTTGTTCCAGGAGCACCGCAACCTTCAAGTCCGATTTCTTCTAAGATTCTAGCAACTGAATCGCCTACTGCTGGTGTTGGAGCCAAACTTAAATCAAGAATACCAAAATCAACGCCCAATCGTTTTGCCGCTTCACTACCTACAAGCTGCCCCATTCTTGTAATTTTGAATGCCATTTTTTTAATTCCGTCTGCAAGAACATTTATCGGTTGCCCCTTGTATTCGCGAGCAGCGGCTAAAATTACGCCAGGACCAGAAACGCCAACATTAATTACGCTGTCGCCTTCTCCAGGACCGTGAAATGCACCCGCCATAAATGGATTATCTTCCGGAGCATTGCAGAAAACTACAAGTTTTGCACAACCATTAATTGCTAAATCTTTTGAAACTTCTGCCGTTTTCACGATTGTTTCGCCCATAAGTTTTACGGCATCCATATTGATTCCGTTTTTTGTAGTGCCAACATTTACGCTTGAACACACAAAATCCGTTTCTGCAAGTGCCTGTGGAATTGAATCAATTAATTTTTTGTCTGCTGGAGTAATTCCTTTTTGAACAAGAGCAGAAAAGCCTCCGATAAAGTTTACGCCTAATTCTTTTGCACATTTATCAAGCGTTTTGCAGTAGTCAACATAATTTTCTGCATTGCTAGCCCCTGCAACCAAAGCGATTGGAGTTACAGAAATTCGCTTATTAATAATTGGAACGCCAAATTCTTTTTCTATATCTTGACCGACTTTTACAAGATTTCCGGCCTTTTTCATGATTTTATCGTAAATTTTTGCACAAGATTTTTTATAATCAGCATCTGCACAGTCAAGCAAATTGATTCCCATTGTAACGCAGCGAATGTCCAATTTTTGCTTCATGAACATACTTACTGTTTCTTGAATTTCGTTTGGTGAAAAAATCATAGTAACCTTCCGTTTTTTAAATTCTGTTTATTTTAAAAATATCATTCCTAAAATTCCAACTGGAATTAAGTAGCATGCAAACCATTCGAGTTTTCCTTTTTTGATGATTTTCATGAGGAATGTGAGTGATAAATAACCGAAAATGAATGCCGAAACGCAGCCTGCAATAATTTGAACTGCACCGATTGGTTCAGCGATAATTTCGTTTGAAAGGAATTTTTTTAATTCAAGTACGAATGCGCCTAAAATTGCTGGAATTGAAACGATGAATGAATATTCGCCAGCTGCAGAACGATTTACGCCAGAAATTTGTGCTCCAACGATTGTTGCTCCAGAGCGGCTGATTCCAGGGAAAGTTCCGAATCCTTGAAAAAATCCTACAACTGTCGCCTGAAGAATTGAAATTCCTTTTTTTTGTTTTTCATCGCGTTCTTCTGTTCCTGTTTTGATGTAATATTTTTCGAGCATAGAAGAAAGAATTAAAAGAAGGGCTGTGATTATAAATCCGGCACAAGTGATTTTTATGCTGATTCCGTCGTCAATCAGTTTGCTTGTGAAAATTCCGATTATTCCTGTGATGAAAGTTGTAATTAAAATTGCGATAATTGCTTTTCTTCCGCGGGAATCCGTTCCGGAAATTAAATCTTGTTCATCTGATTGTTCTGGTTCAGGTTTTCTAAAAATCCATCTGCCAAAAACGCAAAAAAGTCTGATAATCTGTTTTCTAAAAAAGATACAAACAGCTATCAAAGTTGC
The DNA here is from genome assembly GCA_963636135.1 of Anaerovoracaceae bacterium. Classification (GTDB taxonomy): domain Bacteria; phylum Spirochaetota; class Spirochaetia; order Treponematales; family Treponemataceae; genus Treponema_D. The sequence goes on along the minus strand of CAVHIX010000014.1, from coordinate 14,015 downwards.
CAAATGCAAAACTATGTCGTACAAAAGTGGAACATCGTTTAATCCGAATAAACTTTGAACGACTTTTAAATGCCCACTAGAAGAAATCGGCAAAAATTCTGCAATTCCCTGAAGGATTCCCAATAAAATACTTTGAATAACTGTCATTTTGTACCTTCTTATTTTAGACAAGTTGTGTCTAGGTTTTCAAATCCGCTTATTAATTCTTGTGCAATTTTTACTAATTTTGGTAAGTCGCCTTTTCGTTCTGATTCGATATTCATTGGCATAACAGGATCGTGCAAACTCATTCGGAGTAAAATCCAGCCTTTTACATTTTCATCGTTGAAAGAAAGTCTGACGCCTTCAAAATTTTCTGGGAGTGTATAAGATTTTTGTTCAGCACGAGATTTAAAAGTTTCCAAAACTGATTTTCCGTAAGATTTAAAATCTTCGCAATTAATTTTGAATCGGTATTCGCCTTCTTCAATTAGCGGAGGAAGTTTTTCAATCAAACTTTGAAGATTTTTATTCTGTTTTTTAGCTTTTGCGAGTGCGATTATCATTTTTACGGCAAGATATGCGCCATCGTCCAAAAAATAATTTTCTTTTAATGCACCGTGCCCTGAAGTTTCCATTGCGAGCGGGCAAACTGTTCCATTCTGATTTAATTCTTTTTGCTTATTGATTACATTTTTGTATCCGCGCATATAACGGAAATGTTTTAAATGCAAAATTTGTTCCAAAAAGTATGTAAGTCGATCTGAAGTTACGCTGTCTGTAACGATTGTGCTGTTCGGATAATCCGGTGCGAGAATTGCAGAAATCATTGCGATAATTGAATCACGATTTACTTCTGTTCCATCAGAAAGAACGGCACTCATTCGGTCAACATCTGTATCAAAAATCAGGCCTAAATCCGCTTTATTTTTTACAGTCGCATCCTGAATTGCTTTCATTGCCTGTTTATTTTCCGGATTTGGAATGTGATTTGGAAATCTTCCGTCTGGTTCCAAAAATTGACTTCCAGTTGTGTTTGCCCCAAGCGGATTTAAAATTTTATCTACAAAAAATCCTGAAGAGCCGTTTCCTGAATCAACAACGATTTTTAAGCCTGAAAGTGGTTTTTGTTCCGGAGTGCTGTTTAATTCTTTACAAATAGAAGATTTTAAATGATTTGCATAAAGTTCGATTAAATCAAAAATGGAACTTTTATTGATGTCAGCAGTTTTATTTTGTTCGGCATTTTGAGAATCAGAAAGTTCAAGAATTTCTGTAATGTCAGAATGTTCAAGGCCCCCATCTTTATCAAAAAATTTTACGCCGTTTCTATTAAATGGAAGATGACTTGCAGTAATCATTACAGAGCCGTCAAATTTTGTTTGGTCAAAAACGATTGACATAAACATTGCAGGAGTTGTAGCCATTCCGCAGCGAACAACTTTTACGCCATTTGAAATAAGGCCCTTTGCAATCGCAATTTCTAACGCTGGCCCTGAAAGTCGTGAATCCCGACCAAGCCCGACAGTTAAATCTGAACAAGGCTTTTGAGTTTTTTTACTGAGCCAAAGAGCAAATGCCCCACCGATTTTTAAACATGCTTCTTCTGTAAGATTTACAGATTCGCCTTCAACGCCTTCAAGGGCAATTCCACGAATGTCGCTACCATTTTGTAATTTTAATAATTCTGCTTTAGTCATAAAAATATTATATCTTTTTAAAGCTTTTATTGGAAGATATAAAAAATTTTGAAAAAAAAGTTACAACGACATTATATGTCGGTCTTGAAATTTATAATCAAAAGCGTAAAATAAATATCAAAAGTGTGAGGTGTTTATGTTCTATTTTATAATTCTCGTTTCCATTGGATTCTTTTCTTTAATCGGTTATATTTTATTTTCAACTCTTTCAAAAACAAACGAATTTTTAAACAAAAGTATAAGAAATCTTGCTAGTAAAGCTTAATCTGTTATAATTTTTTATATGCAAGAACAGAAAAATATTCGCCGTGATGATATTCGTCGCCAGATTCGTATTACTCAAATTGATGCGATGCTTCGGGGCGGAAATTTTATTAAAATTGAAGATTTAGTTTTTAAATTTGGGGTAAATAAGCGAACTATTGAACGCGATTTTGAACGATTGCGTGATGAACTTAATGCGCCGCTTGAATATGATAAATCTTTAAATATGTATCATTATACAGATTCAACTTTTTCTGTTCCGAATGTGCTTTTAACAGAAGGTGAACTTTTTACCGTTGCAACGATTATGCCTTTGATGGAGCAATATAAAAATACTCCGCTTGAAGATTCGTTTAAAAATATAATGAACAAAATTTCTTCGTTTTTGCCTGATAAGGTTAGCGTTGATTCTTCATTTTTGAATAAAGATGTAAGTTTTATTTCTGATCCGTTGCCAAAAATTGAAACAGAAGTTTTTAATTCGATTTTTAAAGCGATAAGAATGCAAAAAGTTATAAAATTCAATTATAAAAGTACAGGAAGTGCCGTTTTCCGCGAAAAGATTTTAAATCCGTATCATGTTTTGTGCCAAAAAGGGGCGTGGTATGTGTTTGGATTTGACTGCCTTGCAAACGATTTTAGAGTTCTTGCGATGGCGCGAATAAAGGATATTGATTTCACTGGCGAAAGTTTTAAAATTCAAAAAGATTTTGACATAAACAAACATGTTGACCTGAATTTTGGAATTTGGAATAATCCGAATCCGCCTGTTGAATATGAACTTTTGTTTATTCCGCGAATGGCAAATTATATTTTGGAGCGGGAATGGCATAAAAATCAGGTTGTTGAACAAAAAGAAGATGGTTCAATTTTGCTAAAATTCAAATCGAACCAAAAGCAAATGATTTTTAGCTGGGTTTTGAGTTTTGGTGCTGCCGTAAAAGTTCTTTCCCCAAAAGATTTGCAAAATGAAGTTAAAAAAGAATGCCTAAAAGTTGTTGAAGAATATAAAAAATTCTAATCAAAAGCAAAAATTAAACTTCGTGGTAATATGGGCAAATATCTTCAAAATGACCGTCTATTGCTCTAAATCCGCCTTTAATCGTTCCAAGCTGAATAAAGCCTAATCGTTCGTAAAGGTGGCGTGCGTGAATATTCGTTTTTACAACGGCGTTGAATTGTAAGATTTTAAATCCTTCGTTGTGGGCCTGTAAAAGACAATGCTGAACAAGTTTTTCACCAATGTGGAGCCCGCGAAATTTAGAACTTACCGCATAACTGGCATTTGCAATGTGTCCGCAGCGACCAACATTATTCGGGTGCAAAATATAAAGTCCGTAAATTGTAGCAGAATCTTTTCCCTGGGCAACAGCGCAAAAAGTCTGATTTTTAAAAAAGGATTTTGCTTCAGCGGAAGATAAAATATTTTCCTGAGGAAAAGCGATTCCGTCTTCCACAACTTCATTCCAGATTGCGCGCATTTGTTTTGTGTCGTTTTCGGTATATTCGCGAATTAAAATTTCTTCCATAATTTTTACCGACAAAAATTTAATAAATTTATGAAAACTATGCAAGAAAAATTTTATTTGTAAAAAAATGCCTATCTTCCACCGTTTAAAAGCCTGAACAAAGGCGGACAGATTTTTTTCAGTAAGATTCCACAGCCAGTTCCAATCACGATTACTAAAATGCTAACGCCAAAATATTCTGCCATGCAATAAAAAGTGTTTGTCATTGGGAGCATTTTTCGCCATAACGCAAATACGCAATTTAATAAAACTGGCATATGAATTGCAAAAAGCCAGAACGAATAGCCCGCAAAATATTTTGAAACGACAAACGCCCTGTCATTCTTTATGATGAACTTTGAAAACTTTAGCATTATTAAAGATGCAAGTAAAACCATGAACCAATATGAGCATGAATTTTCTCCGCAGATTTTCCAAGTTATAAACCACGCAAAAAGATACAATGGTAAAAGTGCTTTCCATTTGATTTTGTCGGTAAATGCAAAAAAATCAAAGTTGAACTCTGCAAAATAAAGCCCTAACGAATAATAGAAAAGGGCCTGTGCGGCAACAAAAAACGGACGCATATCAGAAAAATAAAAGAATGAAACTGCAAGCATAAAGCACACTGGAAACTTTTTTACAAGAATTTTTAAAAGTGGCGAAAATAAAATCAAAATAAAAAGGTCTCGTATGAACCAAAATTGTATTAAATAACCTCCGAAAGTGTTGCCTTCTTCCATGTTTTCGTAACCAAAGAACGCATGAAACCATTCTTTTATGCCCCAGTTAGATGTTACAAAATCTTTACGAAGCACTAAATCCGGTGCAAATTTAAGAACTAAAGTTTTTAATCCTACATAAAGAGCAATATTTAAAAGTGGCCACAAAAAAAATGGAATTAAAAGCGATTTTGTTTTTTTCTTTAAGAGAGTTGAATAAGAATCGTTTTTCATAAATTGAAGATATGCGGCAAACATAAAAAATAAAGGCACAGCACATCGGGCAATTCCATTAGAAATAAAAAACTGCACCCACTGGCCAAAAATATTATTTGCGTAGGCGTAAGGCTCTACTCCGTTTTTTAATGCCTCTTTAATGATATTTTCAATTCTTAAATTATTGTGAATAAAAACTACAAATATCATTAAAAGAAATCTAAGCGAAGTTATTCGTTTTGAAATTTCTTCAGGGATTATTTTTCGTTCTGACACTTGGATAATTTTTTCTTCTTTTGTAATCATTGGATTATTCTCCGTAGGATTGATAGATAAAAGTTTATTGTTTCTTGTATAAAATAAACTATTTTCCATTTATAACATTTAAATAAACTAAATTCCATAATTAAATGAAAAATAGCAAAAATTCCACAATGATAAAAATATGAATTCTTTTTGGGATAATGTTGCTCAAGAACTTGAATATCTTGGAATGACAAACAAGGCACTTGCCGAAAAAGTCGGGATTACCGCTTCTAATATTGGAAAGGGGCAAAAGCAAGGTTCAAGTCCATCAGTTGAAACAGCGGTTAAAATTGCAAAAGTTTTAGGCGTTTCAGTTGAATATCTTGTAAATGGAAATCAAAAAGATGAAAAAACAGACAATTCTTTTAATGGAAAATCAAAAGAGCATTTTTATAAAAAATATCATGATTTAATTCAGAAGTGTGAAAATCTTCCCCCAGAAAAATTAAAACTTTTAGCTGAAGTCGCAGAAGGGTTCCAAAAATAAAATTATAAATTCATTTGCTTTGAAATTTTATTTGTAAAAAATTGTTTTATATAATAGAATGAAAAGGTATATTAAATTTTTGAGGTATTTATGAATTTCATTTTTTTAGGCCCTCCTGGAGCTGGAAAAGGTTCTTTGGCCGTAAAAGTTGCTCAGGATTATAAAATCCCACACATTTCAACTGGGGACATTTTTAGAGCAAATATAAAAGCACAAACTCCACTCGGAATAAAAGTTAAAGCAATTATTGATTCTGGGGCTTTGGTAAGTGATGATTTAACTTGTGAACTTGTAAAAGATCGTCTTTCTCAGGATGATTGTAAAAACGGATTTATTTTAGACGGATTTCCGCGAACAATTCCACAGGCTCAGATGTTTACTGCAATCTGCCCGGATGTAAAAGTTGTAAATTTTGAAATTGCAACAGAAACTGTAATTAAAAGATTGAGCACTCGTCGTGTTTGTAAATCTTGTGGCGAAAATTTTAATATTTTAACTCTTCCGCCAAAAGTTGAAGGTAAATGTGATAAATGTGGTTCAGATTTGTTTCAGCGTGAAGATGACAAACAAGAATCAATTATGCACAGAATGGATGTTTACAAAGAACAGACAGAACCTTTAATCAATTTTTATCGTGAAAAAGGTCAAATTACAGATATCAACGGTGCAATTGAAACTTCAAAATTGCTCGAAGAATTCAAAAAAATCTTTGTAAAATAGAATTTTGCTGTATCAGAGTTGCAAAATTATTTAATTTAAAAGCGGGAAGGTATGCTTCAATCAAAAAAAGAAAACGCTATTCAAAATAGCATAAAAAAAGAAGAATTTTATCTTCAAAACACAGAAAGACTCAACAAAATCGTTGAATATGTTCTTCTGTGTTCGAATATTGTTCCAATTTCTTTTTTGATTCTTATAAAAGTTGGAATTTTTCCAATTTCGCCTACAATTCCGCTTTGTTTTTTCCCGCTGACAGTTTTATTTTTTGTTTCAATTCATTTTTTTAATCGGAATAAGAATTTTATAAAATTTGTCAGCTATTACGGAATGTTTTGTTGTTCCGTTTTTTGTGCGTTTTTAGGCTCAAATCATTTAATTCATCTTTTTTTGGCGTTCAGTTTTACGCCGTTTTTAAGTTGTCTTTATTACAATAAAAAATTAAATCTTACAGTTCTGATTTTTAATTATTTTCTTGCGGGATTTTCGTTTTTCCTTCGTTCGTTTGAAGGTTATAAAATGGATTCTTTGCAGGTGTCGCCGCTTTCTTATTTTTTGACTTATTACATCGGTTTTACAGTTGAATATATTTTTATTTTTATAATTTCGTCGCTTGTTTCTTCTAAAACTTGTCGTGATTTTGAAAATCTTTTTAGAATTCAGAATGAAAAAGACTCTTTGATTTTAAAACTGAATAATTCGATTAATGAAAATTTAGAAAAATCTGCGCAAATTAAAGTTCAGAATCAGAAATTACAGGCGACGCAGGCAAATATTATTAAATTTATTGCAAAAGTTTTGGGAAGTCACGATTTGTTTACGGGGCATCATGTTTTGCATACTCAAAAATATGTTGATATTATCGCTCGTCAGCTTAAAAAAGACGGATTTTACACAGAAGAATTAACAGAAGAAAATATTTATCTTTTTTCAACGGCGGCATTTTTGCACGATATTGGAAAAATTCATATTCCGGAAGGGATTTTAAACAAAATGGGAAAATTCACTGACGCTGAGTTTAAACTTATGCAGTGTCATCCGGAAGAAGGTGTAAAATTGCTGAATCTTTTCCCTCAGATTGAAGATGGAAAATTCAATCAGATTGCAAAAGATATGTGTTTGTATCATCATGAAAAATGGGACGGTTCGGGGTATCCTAAAAAAATCAGTGGAACGCAGATTCCGTTGTGTGCGCGAATAATGGCCTGTGCAGATGTATTGGACGCTTTAATTAGTGAGCGATTGTACAAAAAACCGTTTTCTATTGAAGAAGCGATGAAAATTTTTGAACAGTCAAAGGGCTCTCATTTTGAACCGTGCATTGCGGACGCTGTTATAAAATGTAAACCGTTGATTTTTGTAATTGATGAAGAATTCAAAAATGTAGAAAAAAATGAACAACAGGCAGAATTAAAATGGTGGCAAAACTACCACGAAGAATTGATGATGCACAGTAAAGATCCAAATTTTACAAAATTATAATTGTCCGGTTTTTTGCGTGTAAAAGGAATTTTTATGAATTATCAATTTGCCAGAACTTGCCTTACATTCGGAAAAGAAAATATTTTAAAGCTTCAAAATTCTCGCGTGATTGTGTTTGGGCTCGGTGGCGTTGGAAGTTATGTTGTTGAATCTCTTGTTCGTTCTGGGATTGGCGCAATCGATATTGTTGATGATGATAAAATCAGTCTTTCAAATTTAAATCGGCAGCTTTACGCTCTTCATTCTACGATTGGAAAAGATAAAGTTGATGTTGCAGAAGAACGAATCCGTGACATTAATCCGGAATGTAAAGTTACAAAGCATAAAATTTTTTTCACGCCGGAAACTTCTAGTCAGTTTGATTTTTCAAAATATGATTATATTGTCGATTGTATTGATACTGTTTCTGGGAAAATTGAAATTGTTCTTCGGGCAAAGGAATTAAAAAAGCTGGTAATCAGTTGTATGGGCGCTGGGAATAAGGTTTGTCCTTCAAAACTTCAGATTGCAGATATTTCAAGGACTTCAGTTTGTCCGTTGGCGCGCGTTATGCGAAATGAACTTAAAAAACGAAATATTAAGCGGTTAAAATGCGTTTTTAGTACAGAGCCTGTGATTCCGCCAAAAGAAAATGAAATCGATTCGGATTTTAAAGAGCCTTGTTCAAAAAAACAAATTCCGGGGAGCAATGCATTTGTTCCTTCTGTTGCGGGATTAATGATTGCAAGCGAAGTTATAAAAGATTTAACGCAGTTTCATGTAACGAATTTATTCCCGAAAAGTTAAAAAAAATCTGTAATAATTCTCTTGACTTGATAAATATAAAAATACTAGAATAAAAGAACGGCAAAGAAGTCGTAGATAAGTTTTGTAATTATGCAAAATTTTTCTACGGCTTCTTTTTTTTTGTTTAAAATAAGCGTATAAAAAGAGGTAGATATGCAAACACTTTACGAACCAAGTTTTGAACACGACAACTGTGGAATTGGAGCGGTTGTAAATATTGACGGTTCACAAACTCATAAAATTGTTGATAATGCCCTTTCAATTGTAGAAAAACTCGAACATCGTGCTGGAAAAGATGCAACGGGCGAAACTGGAGACGGAGTTGGAATTTTAGTTCAGATTTCGCATAAATTCTTTAAAAAAGTTTGTTCAGAAATAAATATTTCATTAAAAGATGAACGAGATTACGGAATCGGAATGTTCTTTTTCCCGCAGGATAAATTGCTTCAGGCTAAAGCTAAAAAAATGATTGAAAATCTTACCCAGAAAGAAAATTTAAAATTTTTGGGTTGGCGAACCGTTCCGATTAACGAAAGTGTTTTGGGGTCTCGTGCTCGGGATTGTATGCCTCACATTATGCAGTGTTTTATTGAACGCCCAGAGGATACGGCCCGCGGATTGGATTTTGACCGAAAACTTTATATTTTGCGCCGCCAGTTTGAAAAATCAAATCTTGGAACTTATGTTGCTTCTCTTTCTAGTAGAACAATCGTTTACAAGGGAATGTTTTTAGTTCAGCAGCTTAGAACTTTTTACTCAGATTTGCAGAGTCCGGATTATGTTTCGGCATTGGCAATCGTTCACTCGCGATTTAGTACGAATACTCAGCCGAGTTGGCAGCGCGCTCACCCAAATAGATTTATTGCCCATAATGGAGAAATTAACACAATCCGCGGAAATGTAGACAGAATGCTCGCCCGGGAAGAAACTTTGGCTTCTACAAAAATGGACGAAGATGAAATGCAAAAAATTCTTCCAGCGGTTGATTCTACAGGTTCGGATTCGGCAATGCTCGACAACACTCTTGAATTTCTTGTGATGAATGGAATGCCTTTGCCGCTTGCAGTTATGATTTGTATTCCTGAGCCGTGGAAACACGATGAAAATATGAGTCCTGTGAAAAAGGATTTTTATCATTATTGGGCAACGATGATGGAACCTTGGGACGGACCGGCTGCAATTTTGTTCAGCGATGGTGATGTTCTTGGTGCGACTTTGGACAGAAACGGTTTGCGCCCTTCTCGTTATTATATTACAAAAGATGGAATGTTGATTTTGTCTTCAGAAGTTGGCGTTTTGGATATTCCGGAAGAAAATATTGAAATTAAAAGTCGCTTAATGCCTGGGAAAATTCTTTTAGTTGATACAAAACAGAAAAAAATTATCAGCGACGAAGAATGTAAAAAAATGTATTCAAATCTTTATCCGTATGGTGAATGGATTAGTCAGAATCTTGTTCATTTGGGAGATTTAAAAATTCCGAATAAAAAGATTCCGGTTTATTCTCAATCTGAACGCGATAAATTGTATAAAGCTTTTGGTTGGACCTATGAAGATGTAAATGAAATGGTTCTTCCGATGGCAAAAAATGGTGTGGAACCGACTGGCGCTATGGGGGTAGATACTCCGCTCGCTGTAATGTCAGAAAAACATCAGCCTTTGTTCTCATATTTTAAGCAGCTTTTTGCACAGGTTACAAATCCGCCGATTGACAGTTTGCGCGAAAAAATCGTTACAGACACAACAGTTTATTTGGGCTCAGACGGAAATATGCTCCAGCCTGAAGGAAAGAGTTGTAAAGTCCTTGAAATTAATAATCCGATTTTGACTGGCGTTGATATGATTAAAATTAAATCGCTTGATAAACCTGGATTAAAAACAAAAACTATTTCGCTTTTGTATTACATTAATACTTCTATTAAATCTGCGTTGGATGAACTTTTTATCGCAATTGATAAGGCCTATGCTGACGGTTACAATATTATTGTTTTGAGCGATCGCGGAGTTGACGAAAACCATGTTGCAATTCCTTCACTTTTGGCAGTTTCTGCGGTTGAACAATATTTGGTTCGAACTAAAAAACGAACTGCAATTTCAATCATTCTTGAATCTGCGGAAATTCGTGATGTTCATCAGTCGGCAATGTGTTTGGGCTATGGAGCGCGGGCAATTAATCCGTATTTGGCACATGAATGTATTGCTGAACTTATCGATCAAAAACTTTTGGACAAAGATTATCACACTGCAATTGACGATTACAATAAAGGAATTATAAACGGAATTGTAAAAATCGCTGCAAAAATGGGAATTTCTACGATTCAGTCTTATCAGTCGGCACAGATTTTTGAAGCTGTTGGAATTTCAAAAGATGTAATCGATTTATATTTTACAAATACAGTTAGTCGCGTTGGCGGAATCGGGTTAAAAGAAATTGAAGAAGATGTAAATTATCATCACGCTCAAGGATTTGATCCGCTCGGACTTTCTGTAAATACGCATCTTGATTCAGTTGGAAATCATAAACTTAGACGAGGCCCAACTGCAGAAGATCATCTTTATAATCCGGAAACTATTATTGCGCTTCAGGAATCAACAAGAAACGGCGATTATTCAAGATTTAAGGAATACACAAAATTGGTTGACGATAATTCGCATCCTCATACGCTTAGGGCAATGCTTGATTTTGCAATTGATGAAAGTAAATCGATTTCAATAGATGAAGTTGAGCCGGTTTCTGAAATCGTAAAAAGATTTAAAACAGGTGCAATGAGTTATGGTTCAATTTCAGAAGAAGCTCATCGTTGTATGGCGATTGCAATGAATCACTTGCATGGAAAATCAAATTCTGGTGAAGGTGGTGAAAAGCCTGAACGATTGGGAACTGAGGCCAATTCTGCGATTAAACAAGTTGCTTCTGGTCGTTTTGGTGTTACGGAAGAATATTTGCTTTCTGCAAAAGAAATTCAAATTAAAATGGCACAAGGGGCAAAACCAGGTGAAGGAGGCCATTTACCGGGCAAAAAAGTTTATCCTTGGATTGCGCAAACTAGATATGCAACTCCTGGCGTTTCTTTGATTTCGCCTCCACCGCACCACGATATTTATTCTATTGAAGATTTGGCTCAGCTTATTTACGATTTAAAAAATGCAAACCGAAAAGCTCGAATTTCTGTAAAACTCGTTTCTGAAGCGGGCGTTGGAACGATTGCTGCGGGGGTTGCAAAAGCTGGGGCTCAGGTAATTTTAATTTCTGGGCACGACGGCGGAACTGGTGCGGCTCCAATTTCTTCAATTCATCATGCGGGCCTTCCTTGGGAATTAGGCCTTGCCGAAACTCATCAGACTTTGCTTCAGAATGGACTTCGTTCGCGGGTTGTAATTGAAACCGACGGAAAATTGATGAGCGGTCGAGATGTCGTTATTGCTTCACTTTTGGGTGCTGAAGAATTCGGATTTGCAACTGCTCCGTTAATTACAATGGGTTGTGCAATGATGCGAGTTTGTAATCTGGATACTTGTCCGTTTGGGGTTGCAACTCAAAATAGTGAATTGCGAAAAAAATTCCCTGGAAAACCTGAATATGTTGAAAACTTTATGAAATTTATCGCCCAGGAAATGCGTGAAATTATGGCAAAACTTGGCGTTCATTCAGTTGATGAAATGTGCGGTCGAACAGATTTGTTAAAATTAAAAGACAAACAGGGATTCAAACGGGCCGCTTTGGTAAATATGAGCCGCGTTCTTGCAAATAAACCAGAAAACGAAGAATGGAAAGAAAATCGTGAAAATAAACAATACGATTTTAAACTTTCGTCTACAGTTGATGAAAAAATTCTTTTACCGGAATTTGAAAAAGTTTCTTCTAAAAAGAATGTTTCAAAATGTTCAATGAATTTAAAAATTTCTTCAACCGATAGAACTGTGGGAACGATTTTGGGTTCAGAAATTCAGAAAAAATACGGTTCTTCCCTCGAAGAAGATACTTTTACTGTAAATTGTCAGGGTGGCGGCGGTCAGTCGTTTGGTGCATTTATTCCAAAGGGCCTTACAATGCGGCTTGAAGGCGATTCAAATGATGCTTTAGGAAAGGGCCTTAGCGGTGGAAAAATTGTTGTTTATCCGCCAAAAGAATTTTCTGGGCGTTCAGATCAGAATATTATTGTAGGAAATGTTGCGTTGTTCGGGGCTACAAGTGGTGAAGCCTTTATCAGTGGAATTGCCGGTGAACGATTCTGTGTACGAAATTCTGGTGCGACAGTTGTTGCTGAAGGTTGCGGCGATCACGGACTTGAATATATGACTGGCGGAACTGCTGTAATTTTGGGGCAAACTGGAAAAAATCTTTGTGCCGGAATGTCGGGCGGTGTTGCATATGTTTTGGACGAAAATCACGATTTGTATAAACGATTGAATAAAGAATTAGTTCAGATGTACGAACTTTCTGATGAAACAACCGTTGTGCGAAATGCAAAAATCAGTTCAGAGTCACCGGACGAATTTGTTCTTCACGGATTGATTGAAAAGCATGTAAAAGAAACAAATTCTCAAAAAGGAAAAGCGATTTTAGCCGATTGGGAAAATTATAAAAAACTTTTCAAAAAAATTATTCCAAACGATTACTTAAAAATTATGACAGAAATCGCCACGGAAGAAAAACACGGATTATCACACGAAGATGCAGTTTTGACCGCATTTAAAAAATGTACAGCTTAAAAATTGTAAATCTGTAAAATGGGCCTTAGAATTTGATGGAAACTTCCCCAGATTCTAAGGCTTTTTTTATTCCATTTTGGTCTTCGATTACAAGATGTGCGTTTTCGTCGATGTCTAAAACTTTTGCCAAATATGAAGTTTTGTCTTCGCCAATAATCGGAAAAACTTTTACTTCCCGCCCGATTAAAAAAGAAGAAGCTTTATATTCTTGAATTAAATTTTTTTCGTCTTCGTTAAAGATTTTTAAAACTTCCCCGCAAATTTGAACTAAAAGTCGCATTCTGTAAAAGTTTAAATTTTCTTTTGAAGAAATTATTCCGCCGGCAATACTTTTTAAATCGTCAGAAAAATTTTCATTTTGAAAAATATTAATTCCAATTCCGATTACGCACGCTTCGATTTTGTTCAGTTCAAAATTTACGGTTCCTTCGGTGAGAATTCCGCAGATTTTTTTTTCGTTCAAATACAAATCGTTAATCCATTTTATTTTTGGCTCAACTGAAAAAACATTTTTTATTGCGCGTTTTACCGCAACCGCTGTGAATGTCGTAATTTTCCCCGGATTTAAAATTCCTTCTTTTGGGGCGTGAATTATTGAAATGTAAAGGCCCGTTTTTTGCGGCGAAACAAAAGTTCTTCCAAATCTGCCACGCCCATTCGTCTGGGATTCTGCAAAAATAATTCTGTTTCGTAAATTTTTCCCGGATTCTGAAATATTTCCGTTTAAATCGTATAAAGTTCCCGCTTCGGATAAAAGTCGTTTAGCGTAAGAATTCGTCGAATCAATTTGCGTAAAAAAATCAATTTTGCTTTCTGAAAATTGTGGAAATTCTTTGTAAAAATTGAATTTGAAATTTTGTTCGGAAAAAACTTCCTGGGCATTTTTTAAAATGTAACCGCCATTTTGAACGCCTTCGATTTCATAACCTTCTTCGCGCAGATTTTTAATCGCTTTCCAAACTGCCGTCCTACTTATTTTGCATTGCGAGGCGATTTTTTCCCCAGAAATTGAACAATTTTTATTTTCTAAAAGGATTTTTAAAATTAATTCTTTTGTTTGCATACGAATATATTAGTTTTTTTTTCGAAAAAAATCTTTATTTTACAAAAAGTTATGCTATAATAACCGTAGTGG
>CAVHIX010000013.1:16192-17672 GCA_963636135.1 Anaerovoracaceae bacterium | reverse complement strand
GACTTTTAGTTGGTGAACTTTTGCAGTTTAGTCAGGAAGAACAGGAAGATTTGCCGCTTGAAATGCAGGTTTCAGAGGAAGATTCGCTTGAGTCGGAAGATTTGCCTTTTTCGTATAATATTACAGAAGTAAAATTAATGATGCGAAATCCTGCGTGGGGCTATGTTTACTGGAATATCAGTGAAGCCGATTACGAAGCGATTTCTAAAAATTCTTCAAGTCAGTTATTGCTTCGCGTTTGTTCTTTTTCGCAAAAAAATCAGATTAAACCAGACGATTCTTTCAATATTAAAATTTCACTTTCAGATAATGAACAATACATTCTTCTTCCAGCCGGAAAAAAATATTTTAGGGTAGATTTACTTTTTGCAATCGGTGTCAGCGTGGATATTGTGGCGTCTTCAAATATTTTGCAGATTCCTTCAAGTTCGCCGATTTTGCAGGAATATACTCCCGGAAAAAAACTTTCAGTTTCAAAAACTGTTGAACTTTCTGGCATAAATGAACTTTTAAAAGCTCATTACACAAATCACCGGGAATCTTTTATATAACTTGGAGCAAAAAATGCACGAAAAAAATCTTATTTTAGTTCTTACTTCAAACCAAGAATATATAAAACACACTGACGAACAGAAGCAAAAAAAATTCGCCCCTGAAATTAACAGTTTTTTTGATTCGATTTCAAATATTTATCTTCCGCTTTTAAAAATGTTTGAAAATCTTGAACGCGATAATGTTGATTTTAAACTTTCGCTTGTTTTGTCGCCAACAACTTGTACACTTTTGGCCGATTCTGAAGTTCAAAAACAATATCTTGACTGGCTCGATAAAAAATTGGAACTCGGAAAAAAGGAATTTGTTCGCTGCAAAGATAACGCTCTTCTTTTGAATAATGCAAAATTCACTTTTGAAAAATATCAGGAAGATAAAATTCAGTTTATAAAATATGAACAAAATCTTTTAAAAAAGTTTAAGGAATATCAAAAAAAGGATTTTATTGAACTTTTGGCAACTTGCGGAACTTCAATTTTTATGCCTTTTTACACTGATTTGCCGGAAATTTTAAATGCTCAGGTTGAAACTGGAATTAATGCCTATAAATATTTTTTCAATGAAGTGCCAGACGGTTTTTATTTGCCGGAATTAGGTTATGCTAGCGGAATCGAAGAAATTTTGTATTCTTACGGAATTAATTACACGATTTTGGATTCTAGAAGTTTTCTTTTTTCTGAAGTTGAACCAAAAAACGGAATTTTTACTCCTGCAAGATTTGAAAATTCCCTGGCAGTTTTTGGTCGCGATTTTAGGGTAGACAGCGAACTTTTTGGTGAAGAAGGTTATTGTCAAAATCCGATTTATAAAAATTCAAAAGAAGATATTGGTTTTTACAACGATTTTAACGATTTAACTCCGTGTATTTCAGAAAATTCTCAAAGATTTAAAACAGGATTTTCTTACTGGAATAAAAATTCTATTGATA
>CAVHIX010000013.1:0-16182 GCA_963636135.1 Anaerovoracaceae bacterium | reverse complement strand
TTTTATTGAATCTCAAAATGATACAGAGCTAATTTACGATGGCGAAAAGGCTTTTAATCAGGTTAAAGCTGATGCAGAAGATTTTGTAAACAAAAAAATGAACCTTTTACAGGAAGCAGAAAAAAATCTTTCTTCTGAGCAGTTTTTAAATCTTGTTTGTACAATCGATTTGGATCGTCTTTCTGCAAATTGGTCAGAAGGAATCAGTTTTATTGAAAATATTTTTAGATGCGGTTCTTGGCAGCAGATTAATTTTTCTCAGTGTAAAAAACAGGCTGTAAATATTTACGATTTGCAAAAAATTAAGCCTTATTACGGTTCTTTAGCAGGAACTGGTTACGGTGAAAATCTTTTGTCAAATAAAAACAGCTGGATGATGCGTTATGTTCAAAAAGCAAGTGAACGAATGTGTGATTTGGCAGAACGATTTGCAACTGACAACGGCCTAAAATCGCGATTGTTAAATCTTGGCGCAAAAGAATTAATGCTTTCTCAATCGACAACTTGGGCAAAATTTTTGGATGAAGGCATTTTCCCGGAATACGCCGAATACAGATTTAAGCAGTCAATAAAGGATTTTACGCGCGTTTTTGATGCTTTAGGTTCAAATACCGTTAGTACAGAATGGCTTACAAATCTTGAAGAAGAACACAAAATCTTCCCGTGGATGAATTATCGTATTTTCTGTAAAAAGCGTAAAAATCGTTAGAAAAATTATTTGACTTTAAAGTAAAATCAATTAAAATATATCATTATGAAGTTTACAAGAAGCAGTGGAATATTGATGCATCCGACATCGTTTTCGGGTACACCAGGAATAGGTACATTAGGCCATGTTGCCTACGAATTTGTTGATTGGCTTGAATCCGCACATCAGACTTTATGGCAGATTTTACCAATTGGTCCTACAGGTTACGGAGATTCTCCTTACGCGTCTTTTTCAACATTCGCCGGAAATCCGTTGTTAATCGATTTAGATTTATTGGTAGAAAAAGGCTGGGCAAAAAAGGAAGACATTGTTCCTGCTGATTATATTAAATCAGAAGGACCGGTAGATTTTGGTTCTGTTGTATGGTGGAAAACTCCAGTTTTGTACAAATGTGCAGATTTCTTTTTGGAAAATTGCAGCAAAGCCGATCGTGACCTTTACGAAGCATTTAAAAATGACAATTCTGCATGGCTCAATAATTTTGCAGATTTTACAAGCATTAAATATTTTTATGATTCAGAAGCAGAAAAGCAGGGCGTAAGTGGAATCGCTCAAATGTGGAACGCTTTCTGGTCAAAAGATTTAGCAAAATGCGATAAAAAAGCTGTTTCAAAATGGGATTCAGAACATACTCATAATATTGAACAGATTAAAGTAATTCAGTTCTTCTTTAATGAACAGTGGGTTTCTTTAAAATCTTATGCAAATAACAAGGGAATTAAATTAATTGGCGATATTCCGATTTTCGTGGCTCCGGATTCAGCTGATGTTTGGGCAAATCAAAAATTCTTCCAGTTGGATGCAAACGGAATTCCTTTAAAAGTTGCTGGTGTTCCGCCGGATTATTTCTCTGCAACAGGTCAGCTTTGGGGAAATCCTTTATACGATTGGGACGCTCTTAAAAAAGATAATTATTCTTGGTGGGTAAAACGAATTGAACGAATGACTCAGCTCGTTGACATTGTTCGAATTGACCACTTTAGAGGATTTGAAGCATATTGGTCTATTCCGTATGGTGACCCGACTGCAGTTAACGGAAAATGGGTAAAAGGCCCGAATATTGCACTTTTTGATGCAATTAAAAAGAAGTTAGGCGATTTACCAATTATTGCAGAAGATTTAGGCGTTATCACAGATGAAGTTAAAAAATTGCGAGACGATTCTGGATTCCCGGGAATGAAAGTTTTGCAGTTCGCTTTTGATCCAAACGAAGCGGGCAGAGACGGAATGGTTAATGCATTTTTGCCACATATGTATCCAAATGAAGCTGTTGTTTATACAGGAACTCACGATAACGATACAATGCAGGGCTGGCTTGATTCTGCGGATGACCGTTCAGTTCAGCTTGCATGTGAATATGCTTTAGGTCAAAAAGTTTCTGTAGATGAAGCAAAACAAAAAGTTCATTCTGGTGAGCTTTGCCGTCTTTTGATTAAATCTGCAATCGCTTCTTGTGCTGATATGGCTGTAATTCCAATGCAGGATATTTTGCACCTCGGAAAAGAAGCTCGAATGAATACTCCAAACACTCTTGGAACAAACTGGTCTTGGCGTATGAAATCTGGTTCTTTAACAAAAGAAGATGCAGATTATTTGGCTTTTGTTTCTGATCTTTACGGAAGAAATATTAAAAAATAAGATTCAAAAGAAAATAAAATCTTTTTATGAAAATGCTGATTTGGGAAACTGAATCGGCATTTTTTTTAAATTCTAAATGTAAAAAATGTAAATTTTATGTAAAAAATTTGCTTTTTTGAAAATTTCATCATACAATTAAAGAAATATAAAGAAATAACTTTTTATGGGAGAGTGTAATAAAAATTTTGCCTAAAATTGCGTCAAAATTTTTATTCACAAGTTTGCGTTGCAAACTTCCTTATTTATTGCATATTCTTATTTCATTGTGAATATGCTTAAAAAGTTAAATCGAAAGTTGAAACTTTCTCAGTAACTTTTTATGGGAGTATTAAATGAAAAAAACACTTATTAAAATTTGTGCGGGAATGATGGTTTTGTCAGCATTTATGGGTTGTTCAAAAAAATCAGCTAAGGTTAATCTTGAATTGTATTATTACAAGCAAGAAAATGACGACGGTTTAAAAAATATTGTAAAGCAATATGAAAGAGAAAATCCTGGTGTTAGCATTAGTATGTTGATTGTTCCAAATGATGCTGATGCTCAGATGTCGGCTCGTGCTGAACAGGGTGACCTTCCTGATATTCTTCAGATGCAGTCTTATTCTCGTGTTACAGAATATGCTTCAAAAGGATATTTAAAAGATCTTTCAAATGAAGAATGTATGTCAAATGTTTTGGAAAGTGCTCTTCCATCTTGTACATATAACGAAAAACAATATGCCCTTCCAATGGATTACGCTGGAATCGGTATTATTTATAACAAAGATATTTTTGCTGAAGTTGGCGTTGAAGCTCCGGAAACTTATGAAGATTTAGTTGATGTTTGTGCTTCATTAAAGAGTGCCGGCTATGTTCCTTTTGCTGGATTGTTAAAAGAAAACTGGTCTGTAGGCCATTTTATTACAATGATTCATACTGCTTTGCTTGCTGATAAAGGAATTGAACCTGCAAAATTCATCGCTGATATGAATGCTGGAAAAGCTTCTTATGGTGATGTTGATACTGGAAAATTATTCAAAATCCTTGATTTCTACAAAAACAATATGAACTCTAATGCTTCTGAAATGGGCGGAAACGAACAGCAGCAGTCATTTGCAAAAGGTGAAGCTGCAATGATGGTTCAGGGCCTTTGGTCTTACATTGATGCTTTGAAATTCAACAAAGATTTGAACGCTGGTTTTATTCCTTTCCCTGTATTTGATGAACCTGCAAAAAATAAATTCTATGCTGATGTAGACTCAACATTTGGTGTTTCTTCTCAGTCTTCTCCAGAAGAACAGGCAGAAGCTGTTAAATTCTTAAATTGGCTTTCTTCAAAAGAAGGAAAAACAATGTGGGTAAATGAATACAAACTTACACATTCTTTCAAAGGTGGCGATTTTGCTTCTCTTGGAACACCTTATGCTGATTTAATGAACAGCGTTGCAGAAAAAGGTGCTTATGTTTGGGCATTCTCTCAGTATCCTTCAGAAGTATTTGAAGACGCTTGTAAAAATGGTGCTCAGAAATACATGATGAATAAAGAAAATTCTAAAAAAGTAATTCAGGATATTGATGCTCAGTGGGCACAAGTTGTAAACAATAAATAAAATTTTTTAGTGGATTTATGGGCTGTTCTCGTTTTGGGGGCAGCCTTTCTTTTCGTCAAAATTACGAGGGCTTATGGTCGAATCAAAGATTAAAAGAGGGGCTTATTTTGTTGCATTTGTAACGCCATGCCTTATCTTGTATTTGTTATTTTTTATAATTCCGTTTTTTAGAGGAATTGGAATTAGTTTTACGAATTGGGACGGATTAACGCCGAAAACCCCGATTTCACTTAATAAAAATGATTTTGAATCAAAAATTCTATTCAATAAAAATTTAAGTCAAAGCGAACAGAATTTTATTCAGAAAATTTATGTTTTAAAATCTGATAATGAATATCATCGTGAATCTGTAAAAGGATTTACTAAATATAAATTGGAAAAAATTATAAACAAAACCGATTATGTTGCTGAAAAAAATAAATTCGTTGGTTTTGAAAATTATAAAAAGATTTTTACCGGTCAGGCTTCAAAAGATTTTTATCCGAGCCGAACTGATGTTTATAAATTCAATGTTTCTTCAGATTTGCCGGTAGACATTGAAATGGAAGATTTTGAAAAAAATATTCTAAAAAATGCAAAAGACGACTCTGAAGCACTATCTTTATTGAACGAATCTTATAAATTGATTTCAAAAGTTAAGCCAGACACAAAAAGGTCTTATCGCGTTTATGAATTAACAGAAAATTACAATCGCACTGCATTAAGAAATTCGCTTTACAGACTTTATGAAGTTCTTGAAACTGGAACGCTTTCTAAAAAGCAGGTTAGGGCCCTTTTTTCTGATTTAGAGGACGCTGCCCTTGAAAAAGATTCTGTTAAACTTGAAAATATTGCCCAAACTTTCTGCGAAGAAAATAATCTTTCTTTGCGGTCAAAAAAAGTTGTAAAAAATGTTTCAGAAAGTATTTTAAAAATCTCTGAATTGAAAGTTCTTTTGGCGGACATTTATCGCGTTACCAATTTTAATATGGGCGTTATTGGATTTACAATCTTTTTTGCAATATTTTCTGTAATTGGAATAAATGTTTTAGCGTTCATTTTAGCGTTAGCCCTTGATACAGGAATTCGCGGTCAAAAGGGATTGAGAACGGTTTTCTTCTTGCCAAATGTTTTGTCCATGGTAATTGTAGCTTTAATCTGGTCGATGCTTTTTTCTCAGCTTTTGCCAAAATTAACCGGCGTTGAAAAATGGATTACCGATGCTGCAAAAACGCCTTGGCTTTTGGTTTTAGTTGCAATCTGGCAAGGGGCGGGTTATTACATGATTGTTTACCTTGCGGGCCTTCAGAATATTCCAACTGATGTAATTGAGGCCGGAAAAATCGACGGGGCAACTGGTTTTCAGCGGTTCAGATTTATCACATTCCCGATGATGCTTCCTTCGGTTACAATTTCGTTATTTTTGACGATTGCAAATGCCCTAAAAAGTTTCGATTTAATTTACGCGATGATTGGGCAGACCGGATATGCGACGGGAACGGTTCCTTTTGTAATGGATATTTATTTTAATGCCTTTTCACTTAAGCAGGCGGGTCTTGCAAACGCAAAAGCTATGATTTTGTTCCTTGTAATCGTGATTATTACAGGAATTCAGCTTTATGTTATGAAAAGAAGAGAGGTTGAAGCCTAATGAAAAATAAAATTTTAAATCAAGACGGAACAATTTCAGAAGAAAAAAGCGGATTTAGAAAATTTCTTGAAAAATTGAATTTTGTTTTTTTTAAATCTTATAGACTTTCTTCCAAAAAAGTTGCACTTTTTACAGGTTTACTGATTTTTGCAGTATTTTTCATCTATCCAATGATTTTCGTCGTTATTAATTCGTTTAGACCAAATCAGGATATTATTTTAAATCCGGGCGGATTGCCTTCGGCACAATCATTCCAGAAATTTGGATTTTCACTTTTTGACAATTATATTCAGGCTTTTAAGGAAATGGATTTTTTAAAAGTCTTTTTAAACACACTGATTGTAACGGTTTGCGGAACTGTGGGAATTATCTTTTTTTCTTCGATGTGTGCCTATGGCCTTGTGCGATCAAATACTAAAATTTCATGGTTTTTGTACGGATTTTTTGCGTTCAGTATTGTAATTCCGTTTCAGATTATTATGGTTCCGATTGGTGGGCTTGCAAGCGATTTGCATTTGATGAATGTTTATGGCCTTATTCCGATGTATTGGGGGCTTGGCTGTCCGCAGGCGATTTTTATGTTCCACGGATTTATAAAAAGTGTTCCAAGAGAACTGGAAGAAAGTGCTGCAATCGACGGAGCGGGAAAATTTTATACATTTTTTGTGATTGTAATTCCGCTTATAAAAACGATTATCGCGACTATTGCTGTAATTGACGCTCTTTGGCTTTGGAATGACTTTTTGCTTCCTGTAATTGTTGCAAAAGAAGGCACGATTCAGCTGGCACAAATGCGATTTAATGGTCAGTTTATGAACGATTATGGTCCGATGTGCGCAAGTTTAACAATTTCTGCAATCCCGATTATAATTTTCTATCTTTTCTTGCAAAAATATATCATAAAAGGAATTGCAGCTGGTGCTGTAAAAGGCTAATTTTTACAGAATATCAATTGTTTCGCCGTTTAAAGCTTTATTCATGCTGCGAACGGCACAAAATTTTCCGCACATTGAACAGGTGTCGCTGTGGTCATCTTCTGGGAGTCGGCTTGAGCGGATTTTTTTTGCAGTTTCCGGGTCTAATGCACATTCGTATTGTTTTTCCCAATTTAGGGCTCGGCGTGCATCTGCCATTTTATTGTCCATTTCGATAGCGCCAGGAATTCCTTTTGCAATGTCAGCGGCGTGTGCTGCAATTTTAGAAGCGATTATTCCCTGTTTTACATCTTCTACATTCGGAAGTGCTAAATGTTCGGCGGGCGTTACATAGCATAAAAAAGCGGCTCCATTCATTGCGGCAACTGCTCCCCCGATTGCGCTTGTAATGTGGTCGTATCCTGGGGCAATATCGGTTACAAGAGGGCCTAGAACATAAAAAGGCGCTCCCATACAAAGTGTAGACTGAACTTTCATATTGGCGGCAATCTGATCTAAAGGAACATGACCTGGGCCTTCTACCATAACTTGAACATTGTGAGCCCATGCGCGTTTTGTTAATTCTCCAAGACGAACTAATTCTTCAATCTGGCAAACATCTGTCGCGTCGGCAAGGCAACCCGGTCGGCAGGCATCCCCCAAAGAAATTGTAACATCGTATTCTTCGCAGATGTCCAAAATCTGGTCAAAATATTCGTAAAAAGGATTTTCGTTTCCTGTCATGCTCATCCAGGCAAAAATTAAAGAGCCTCCGCGGCTTACAATATTCATTTTTCGTTTGTGATTTTTAATCTGGTCGATTGTTTTTCGAGTGAGCCCTGAATGAATTGTGATAAAATCAACTCCGTCCTGGGCGTGAAGGCGAATTACATCGATAAAATCTTTTGCTGAAAGTGTATTCAAATCCCGCTGATAGTGAATTACGCTGTCGTAAACTGGAACGGTTCCAATCATTGCTGGACATTCTGAAGTGAGCTTTTTTCTGAAAGGTTGTGTGTTTCCGTGGCTTGAAAGATCCATAATCGCTTCGGCTCCAAGACTGATTGCGTTGTTTACTTTTTGCATTTCAATTTCATAATCCTTGCAGTCGCGGCTGATTCCAAGATTTACATTGATTTTTGTGCGGAGCATACTTCCGATTCCTTCTGGGGAAAGGCATTTGTGGCCTTTGTTCGCTGGAATACAAACTTTTCCTTCGCTTACAAGTTTTACTAATTTTTCGATTTCAATTTTTTCTTTTTGGGCTACAATTTTCATCTGTTCGGTGATGATTCCTTTTTTTGCAGCGTCCATTTGCGTTGTGTAATTTTTTTCGTTCATATTTTTTCCTTTTGAAATTATTTTACATTCCAGTTGTGCATTAAAGGGCCTGAGCCTTTTCCTAAATCAAGATTTGCTTTTAATGCGCGGGTTAAATATTTTTTTGCGTTTTTTATTGCCCGCGGAAGTGAAAATCCTTTTGCAAGATTTGCTGCGATTGCAGAAGAAAGTGTGCAGCCTGTTCCGTGTGTGTTCGGATTTTTTATTCTTTTTGAAGAAAACCAGCATTTTTTTTGTGCGGAATATAAAAAATCGTTTGCGTCGCAGGTGCTGTGTCCGCCTTTTAGTAAAACTGCTGTTCCGTATTGGTCAAAAATTGATTTTGCAGCTTTTTCCATATCGCTTTTTGATTCGATTTTTAGCCCGGAAATAATCTGTGCTTCCGGAATATTTGGAGTTATGAGCGTTGCAAGCGGAAAAAGTTCAGTTTTTAAAGTCTGAATTGCTTCATCTGTAATCAGTTTTGAGCCGCTCGTTGAAACCATAACCGGATCTAAAACGATATTTTTAAAATTATAAGTTTTTATACATTCGGCAATCGTTTTTATAATTTCTGAATTTGAAGTCATTCCGATTTTTACTGCGTCCGGGAAAATATCTTCGGCTACAGCTTTAATTTGTTCCTTTAAAAAATCTGCAGTTGCGTCAAAAATTGCAAAAACGCCGGTTGTATTTTGTGCGGTAAGACTTGTGATGGCGCTCGTTGCGAAAACTCTATTGCAAGTAATCGTTTTTATGTCCGCCTGAATGCCCGCTCCGCCAGAAGAATCGCTTCCGGCAATTGTAAGTGCTGTTTTCATTTTGTTTCCTGTAAGAAAAAAGATTTTATTTCGTTATAATTTAAAAAATATTTTGTCGCGATTTTTTGAATTTCATTTTTGTCTTTTTGAGAAGATTTATCAAAAATGCCTGCGGTTTTAAAATTTGCGTTTGTTGCCGTTTTAATCGAATAAAGTGCGTCTTCGAAAACCCATGTTTCTTCTGGTTTTGTGCCTAAATTTTTTGCAAGATGAAAAAAGATTTCGGGCGTTTCTTTTGATGAACCGAATTCTTTTGTTGTAAGAACGATGTCAAAAAGTGAAGAAAGATTCAGTCGTAAAAATGCTGGCCAAAAAAGAAGCCTATCGGTATTCGTGCAAACTGCAATTTTTGTTCCGGATTTTTTTAAATCTTTTATAAATTCAATGGCGTCTTCTTTTGGTAAAATCGTGTTTTTATACAAATCTTTTAAAATTTCATTTATCATTTCAGAAATTTCGTTTAAAGAGTAGGGAAGATTGTATTTTTTTATCAGGTAGAGAGCCCCTTCGTCCATCGTCATGCTCAAAAGTTTTTCGCCAAGATTTTTTTCAGGAGTGATTTTTAAATTTGTGAGCAGAATGTTTCCGACGCTGAGCCAATACGGCATTGAATCTAAAAAAGTTCCGTCCATATCAAAAATTGCAGCTTTTATCATATTGCCTCTTAAAGTTTTAGCGCTTTTTTTGTTTCGCAAAGTAAATCTTTTGTGGATTTTGTAATGTCTTTTTGCGCGAAAATGGCACTGATTACGGCGATTCCACAAATTCCGCTTTGAGAAAGTTCTTTTACATTTTGCAAATTTATTCCACCGATTGCAACAACTGGAATTTTCACCGCAGAAGTAATGTTTTTTAGCGTTTCAAGTGAAACTTTTTCAGCATCGTCTTTACTTGAAGTGTTAAAAACTGAACCTACGCCAAGATAAGTTGCACCCTGTTTTTCGGCTAAAAGGGCCTGGCTCACAGTTTGAACGCTTACCCCGATTATTTTTTGAGGCCCCAAAACTTTTTTTGCTTCCAAAAGTGCCATATCATTTTGCCCAATGTGAACACCGTCTGCATCAATTTTTTTTGCAAGCTGAACATCGTCATTTACAACAAACGGAACCTTAAATTCTCTGCAAAGATTTTTTAATTCAACGGCTTCGTTTAAAAATTCGTTTTGAGAAATATGTTTTTCCCGGATTTGAACAAAAGTTACACCGCCTAAAAGGGCCTTTTTTGTCTGCGAGATAAGATTTTCGTTCTGACACCAGCTTCGGTCGGTTACGGCATAAAGCAAAAGAGAAGATTTATCGAATTTCATATTTTGCGCCTTTTTCTAATTGTGCTGAACTTAAATTGTAAATCGCGTCGATTATTCTGTTTCGGTAAGTTGAATTTCCTTCGCCTTTTTTTAGTTTTTTATACGCGATTTCGCCGGCAAGGCCCATCGCACAAACGCTAGCGGCAGTTGCTTCTAAAATATTTTCTGGATTTGCACTGATGAAAGCCGTTGTCATTCCGCTTAGCTGGCAGCCGGTTCCGGTAATTTTTCCCATTTCTGATTTTCCGTTTCTGATTACAAAACATTTTTCCGAATCAGCAACAAGATCGATTTTTCCAGTGATTGCGATTACGGCATTCTGTTCTTTTGAAAAATTTTTGGCAAATAAAATCGCTTCGTTTAAATTTTCTTCAGTTACGGCATCTTGAATATTTGCGTCAACTCCTTTTGTAGTCCCATTTCCGAGTGCGAGAGTTTTAATTTCAGAAATATTTCCGCGGATTACAGAAAAATTTATTTCTTTTAAAAGATTTAGTGCAGTTTCCGTTCTAAGTTTTGATGCTCCCGCTCCAACAGGATCTAGTAAAATCGGGTGGCCTAAACTTTGTGCCTTTTTTGCAGCTTTAAACATTGACGGAATCGTGTTTTTGTTGAGCGTTCCAATGTTGATGTTTAATCCGTTGCAGATTGAAGTAATGTCTTCAACTTCATCTTCGTCGTCGCTCATAATAGGGCTCGCCCCACACGCTAAAATAATGTTTGCGACATCGTTTACAGTTACATAATTTGTAATGTTGTGAATTAACGGGCATTTTTCATGCACATTTGATAAGATTTTTGCGAACATAGCAAAACCTCTTTTAAAAAAGATTTGCCTGTTTTGAATAGAATGACTTCCCTACGTTGGCATTATCCAAATCAGGTTATGGGTCAAGGCAAACAGCCTACTCTCAGCAAGATTTTTCAAGCTCCCCAAGTGATAATCTTATAATAGTAAAAAAAAATGTTTTTCTCAATTGTTAAAATGTAGAAATTCCATTAGTATTAAAGAAAAAGAATTTAAAAGAAGGATTATATGTCAAATTTATTTCCGTTGAATAATGCAGAGTTGAAAGAACTTGTAAAAAAATTCCCGACGCCATTTTATTTATACGATGAAAAAGCAATTCGCCAGAATATGAAGGAATTTACAAAGGCATTCAGCATTTTTCCAAAATTTAAAGAACATTTTGCGGTAAAAGCGTGCCCAAATCCGTACATTTTAAAAATTCTTGCAAGTGAAGGTTGCGGTGCCGACTGTTCAAGTGCCCCAGAATTAATGCTTTCTGAACTTTCCGGAATTAAAGGCCAGAATGTAATTTTTACTTCAAACGAAACTCCCGCTCAGGAATATGTTTTAGCTTACAAACAGGGAAATATTATAAATCTTGATGATATAACTCATATTGAATATTTGAAAAAGGCCCTTGGCGGCGTTTTACCGGAAACGATTTGTTTTCGATATAATCCAGGTCAGGCAAAACACGGGTGCAATTCTATAATCGGAAAACCTGAAGAAGCAAAATATGGCTTAACTCGCGAACAAATTATTGAAGCTTATAAAATTTGCAAGGCTGAAGGCGTAAAACATTTTGGGCTTCACACGATGGTCGCTTCAAATGAATTAAATCCTGATTTTTTTGTTGATACTGCAAAATTAGTTTTTGAACTTGCCGTTGAAATTAAAGAAAAAACTGGCGTTCAAATTGAATTTACAGATTTGGGTGGGGGATTGGGAATTCCGTACAAACCAGATCAGAAAAAAGTTGATTACAATGAAGTCGCTCAAAAAATCCGTAAAGTTTATGACCAGATTATTGTTCCTGCCGGATTAGACCCTCTTGGCATTTACTGGGAATGTGGCCGTCCGATTACAGGCCCTTACGGAACTTTAGTTACAACTGCAATCCACGAAAAACACATTTACCGAGAATATATTGCCGTTGATTCTTGTATGGCAGATTTAATGCGCCCGGGAATGTATGGTGCGTACCACGAAATTACAGTCAGCGGAAAAGAAAATGCGCCAAAAGATAAAATTTATGATGTTGTCGGAAGTTTATGTGAAAATTGTGATAAATTTGCCGTTCAGCGATCTTTGCCAAAAATCGATATGGGCGACATTTTGTTAATTCACGATGCAGGCGCTCATGGCCGGGCAATGGGATTTAACTACAACGGAAAATTGCGTGCCGGAGAAATTCTTTTGCGTGAAGACGGAACTTTTGTTCAAATCCGTAGACGCGAAACTGTCGAAGATTTATTTGCAACATTAGATTTAAACGGCGTTTCATCTTTTAAGGCTTAAAAAGGTATTTATGAAAAAAATCGTATCATTTGGCGAATTGATGTTAAGATTAAAATCTCCTCAAAAAGAGCGATTTCTGCAAAGCCCGAGTTTTGAGGCTGAATTTGGCGGAAGCGAAGCGAATGTTTGCGTGAGTCTTGCAAATTTTGGAAAATCCGTTATGTTCGTTTCAGCATTTCCAAAAAATATTTTGGGGCTTCAGGCGGCGAATAGTCTTAAAAAATTTGGCGTTGAAGTTAATGGCCTTTACAAAGATGGCCGATTGGGTCTTTATTTTCTTGAAGATGGGGCGTGCCAAAGGCCGAGCCAGGTGATTTACGATCGTGAAAACAGCGTTTTTTCTCTTTCTCTGCCAAATGAATTTGAATGGTCTTCAATTTTTAGAGACGCATCTTGGTTTCATATTAGCGGAATTACGCCTGCGATTTCTGAAAATGCCTATTTGTGTGCAAAAAAAGCGATTGAAGAAGCTAAAAAAAATAATCTTACAGTCAGTTTGGATTTAAATTACAGAAAAAAACTTTGGAAATATGGCCGGGAATGTGTTTCTGTGATGAAAGATTTTGCTTCAAAAGTTGATGTTTTAATCGCAAATGAAGAAGATATTCAAAAATGTTTGGGTCTTGAACTTGACGATTTTGTAACTCCGACTGAAAGTTATAAACATCTGGCTTTAAAAGTAAAACAAAATTATCCGAATTTAAAATATGTTGCAATCACTTTGCGGCACAGTTATTCGGCTGATAAAAATGGTTGGCAGGCGTTTTTGCTTGGCGAATCTGGATTTTATGAATCTTGTTATTACGATATAAATAATATTGTTGAGCGGGTTGGGGCAGGCGATTCTTTTGCGGCGGCCTTAATTTACGGATTAACGGAATTTTCTTCAGAAAAAAATGGCGAACAAAAAGCGTTGGATTTTGCTTCTAGTGCAAGTTGCCTAAAACATTCGATTCCTGGCGATTTTAATCTTATTTCAAAAGAAGAAGTTTTTGCTTTGATGAACGGCTCTTCAAATGGACGAATTCAGCGGTAAAATATGAATGCTCAAATTTTAATGAATCAAAAATTGGAAAATGCAAAAAAAGTCGCAGTTGTAAACTGTTCTTCCGTTGAACAGGCGTGTAAAATCGTTGAAAATCTGATTAAAAATAATATTTTTGCTTTGGAAATTGCCTACAGAAATCTGTCTGATTTTTCACTTACGGATAAATGTATTTCTGAAATTTCAAAACGATTTCCTCAAGTTTTAGTCGGGGCGGCAACTGTAATCAATAAAAAACTTGCAAAACGCGCCGTAAAAGCAGGAGCAAAATTCATTCTTTCTCCAGGATTTAACGAAAAAACTGTAAAATGGTGCCTTTCAAAAAAAATTCCAATTTATCCTGGCGTTTTAACCCCTTCTGAAATCGAAAAGGCATTGGAATTCAACTTAAATTATTTAAAACTTTTTCCAGTTGAAAATTTTGGTGGAATAAAATTTTTGAACGCTTTAAAAGGCCCTTTCCCTCAGGTAAAATTTATTGTCAGCGGTGGCATTTCAAGCGAAAATGAAAACGAATATCAGAATCTTTCAAATGTTTTTGCCGTAAGCGGAAGTTATCTTTCAAAATTTTAGTTTTTTGAGGAAAATATGAGTGTTTCAAAAAAATCGCCATTGTATTCTGCAATCGATAAAGTGATTTTTGATTACAATCTGATTCAACCGAATGATAAAATTTTAGTTGGTGCAAGCGGCGGAAAGGATTCTACGGCGTTAATCGAATATCTTTCAAATCGTGTAAAGCGAAAGGATTCTAATTTTTCTTTTACGGCGTTAAATGTTCAAACTGAATTTGGAGGCTCTCTTCCTCAAAATATTTTAAATCTTTTTAATGAATGGGGCGTTGATTTAAAAGTTGTAAAAGTTGATGTTCAGGGAAGACTAAAAGAAGGCAAAAAAATGAACTGCTATTGGTGTTCAACTCAGAGGCGAACTGAATTAAATCGGTATGCAATGCAAAACGGTTATAATAAAATCGCGTTGGGCCACCACATGGACGATGTTTTAGAAACTCTTTTGATGAATGCTCTTCAAAAAAGTCAGTTGTCAACGATGATTCCGTCTTTAAAATACGAAAAATACCCGATTACTGTGATTCGGCCGCTTTATTACGCAATGGAATCTGTGATTATTGAACACGCAAAAAGTCATGGGTACTATGGCTACACTTGCACTTGCAATTTCCAGGATAATAGTACGCGAAAAAGTGCCCGGGAAAAAATTAAAATTATCACGGAATCAAATCCAACTTTAAAACAGCATTTATTCGATTCATTAAAAAATATAAATCACGAATATTTGCCGTAAAGTTGGAATTGATAATTTATTTTAAATTCTTTTTGATAAAATCAGCTTTAAGATTTTTTAGATTTTCTGTAAGCGAAACTTTATAAATGTGCGGATTTAAAATTCGTTTGTAAGATTCGTCGAACGCTGCCAGTTGTTTTTGCATATTTTCGCGGCTCAAAAGGAGTTGTTCTTTTTCTGGGAGCGGTTTTTGTGTCAATTTTCCGTTTTTAATTCTTAAAGTTAAAAGTGGTTCGATTTTTGCGGCTTTAAAAGAAAATTGCCTGTAATCTACAAGCGGATGATAATATCTGTATTCTTTTTGCTCTTCAAGTTTTTCATCTTCTAATGCCAAAATATCTGCGCACGCCATTCCGTTTTCGTCGTAAAGTCGGAATACATTTTTTATTCCCGGATTTGTAGTTTTTGCCGGATTGTCGCTGAATTTCATAGTCGGAATCATTGAATCAGTTTTTTTGTCGTGGCGGGCTGCAAGTTTGTAAACGCCAGTGAATGAAGATTCGTTTCCGCCTGTAACCATGTGAGTTCCAACGCCCCAGCTGTCGATTGGCGCATTTTGAGCTACAAGAGTTGAAATAATTTCTTCTGTAAGTTCATTTGAAACAGAAATTTTTGCCTGTGGAAGGCCTGCTTTGTCCAATTCTTTTCGAACTTCGCGTGTAAGATATGAAATGTCCCCGGAATCGAGTCTGACTCCAAAATTGTATCCTTTTTCGACTAATTCGCGGCCGGCAATAATTGCGTTTTTAATTCCGGATTTTAAAGTATCGTAAGTGTCGATTAAAAATGTTGTATTCTGCGGGTAGATTTTTGCATACGCTCTGAACGCTTCTAATTCTGAAGGGTGACTCATAATCCATGAATGAGCCATTGTTCCCATTACAGGAATTCCGTAGAGTTTTCCGGCTAAAGTATTTGAAGTTCCAGTTGCCCCCCCGATAAATGCTGCGCGAGTGGCACTCATTGCACCGTCTGGGCCCTGTGCGCGGCGTAAACCAAATTCCATTAATGGAGCGCCTTTTGAAGCTAAATAAACGCGGGCAGTTTTTGTTGCAATCAGACTTTGAAAATTTACAATATTTAAAATTACGCCTTCTAAAATCTGGGCTTCAATTAAATTTGCGTGAATTCTTAAAAGCGGTTCTTGCGGGAAAATAACTGTTCCTTCCTGCATTGTGTAAATGTCGCCAGTGAATTTCCAGTCTTTTAAATAATCTAAAAATCCCTGTTCGAAGATTTTTTGTTCTTTTAAAAAATTAATGTCATCTTCTGAAAAGTGGAAATTTACGATTGTGTTCAAAATTGGTTCACTTCCGGCTAAAACAGAAAATCCTCCGTTAAAAGGATTTTTTCTAAAAAACATATCAAACACAACCTGCTGATTCATGTTTTGTTTCCAATAGCCCTGTGCCATTGTCAATTCGTAAAAATCCGTAAAAAGTGCATTGCTGGAAAAATAATTGTTCATAAAATACCTCTTATATTTAGGGGGTTCTTTGCGTCTGTTCCCAGCATCTGGTATGCAGAAAGCCTTCCCATTTGTTTATATTTTATAAGAAATTTAATTTTTTGTCATTTATAAAATTTTTGAAAAAAA
>CAVHIX010000012.1:15682-18422 GCA_963636135.1 Anaerovoracaceae bacterium | reverse complement strand
ATCTTGAAGGGCTAAGGTTGGGTCGCGGGAAAGGTTTTTACGATAGATTTTTAACTGAAATTAAAGAAAAAAATATTGTTCGCTGTGGGGTGTGTTTTACAATCTGCGTTACAAAAGCCATTCCGGTAGAAAAAACTGACCAGAAAGTTGATTTTTTGCTTACTGAATATGGCCTTGTAAAATGTTAAATTATTTTTGGCAGTGCGGATTTTGACAATCTTTACAAGAAGTGCCGGTTTGAAACATTTCTTTCATTGTTCGCCAGCCCAAAACTGCGCATTTTACGCGGGAAGGCATATGGCTGATGTCTGTGAGGGCTGCTGCTTCGTCGAGTTTTTCAATTTCACTTTCTGAAGATTCACCGCGAATCATTTTCATAAAGATTTCGTCTAATTCTTCGGCTTCTTTTTGCGTTTTTCCGATTACTAAATCGAGCATCATATCACAACTGGCCTGGCTTACCGCACACCCGCTTCCTGTAAATGAACCGTCAACGATTATGCCATCTTTTATTTTTAAATTCAGTGTGATGTTGTCGCCACAAGAAGGATTTACGCCGTTTAGTGTCATTGTTGCGTCTTGCATTGGCATTTTATGAGATGGATTTAAATTGTGTTCGTTTAAAATTTCGCGATATAATTCTTTTGTGTCCATTTTTGCCTCTAATCTTTGTAACCAGAATATTTTCTTACATTTGAAACAGATTCTACAAATCGTTCGATTTCCTGTTCGTCGTTATAAAAATAAAGACTTGCCCGCGCTGTTGCTGGAAGACCTAAATATTCTCCTAAAGGCTGAGCGCAATGATGTCCTGCACGAATACAGATTTTTTCTGTGTCCAAAATGCTTGCAATATCATGCGGATGAACGCCGTCGATTGTAAAAGTAACGATTCCGCAGTGTTTTTTAGGATCGCTGTTTCCAATTACATTTACATGCGGAATTTTTTTCATTTTTTCGATTAAAATTGTCGCAAGATAATCGTCGTGTTCCTTTATGTTTTCAAGACCGATTTGCTCGATATATTCGATTGCTTTTGCTAGACCCACCGCATCGCAGGCATTTACAGTTCCGGCTTCAAATTTGTGCGGAAGTTCAGCCCAAGTTGCATTTTCGCGGGTAACATATTCAATCATTTCGCCGCCACGCAAAAATGGTTCAGTATTTTCTAAAAGTTCTTTTTTTCCGTACAAAACGCCGATTCCGAATGGAGCACAAAGTTTGTGACCGCTAAAAGCATAAAAATCCGCGTCTAAATCTTTTACATCAACTTTAAAATGCGGAACAGATTGCGCACCGTCTACAACGCAAATCGCACCCACAGAATGGGCCTTTTGAGCGATTTTTTTAACCGGATTTGTAATTCCAATCACATTTGAAACATGCCCAATTGAAACGATTTTTGTTCCTTCTGTGATTTTATTTAATTCCTGTTCAGAAAATTCAAAAGTCTGTTTGTCTGGTTCCAAAAAAATTAATTTTGCACCAGTTTTTTGAGCAACCAGTTGCCACGGAAGAATATTTGAATGATGTTCCATAACGGAAACTACAATTTTATCATCTTTTTTTACATTTTGAAGGGCATAAGTGTAGGCTACAAGATTTAAACTTTCGGTAGCATTTCGTGTAAAAATAATTTCGCAATCTTTGGCATTTATAAATTTTGAAACTGTGTGGCGGGCATTTTCGTAATCTTGAGTTGCTCTTTCGCTCAAAGCATAAAGTCCGCGTAAAGGATTTGCGTTGTTCGTTTTGTAAAAATTATTTACCGCATCAAGAACGCATTGTGGGCGCTGGGTTGTTGCCGCGTTGTCAAAATAAATTATGTCTTTATTTTCAGAAAAATTAAAAATCGGAAAATTTTTTTTGTAATCGTTCATTAATTGTCTCCAAAAATCTGATTTAAAAATTCTTCTACAAGTTGTTCAGTTTTTTCATCTTGAATTTTTGATGCAACCGCGTGAAGCTTTGCCCGTGCCATAATATTTTCAGCCTGATTTTTTTCAATTCCACGACTTTCCATATAAAAAAGAATTTCATCGCTGAGTCGACCGATTGACGCGCCGTGCTCCCCGCAAACATCTTCTTCATCGCACAAAATAATTGGAATCGAATTATTTACAACTTCCGGATTTAAAAGCAAAACTTGTTCTTGTTCGTCGCCAGTTGAGCCCGAGCAGCCGTTTTTAAAATCGATTGTTCCGCGGTAAGTTTTTTTTGCGTTATCCTTTAAAGTGCCGTTTACATACATTTTGCAGTCCGTTTTTTTACCGAACTGATAGCAAACATGATTAAAATCGAATTCCTGATTTTTCTGGCACAAATACGCGGTTTCAGAATTAAAAGTGGATTTATACCCCAAAAGATTTGCATGCACGGAAGAAAAGATTTTATTTCCACCAAGCTCAATTTGAATTAGCGAGGCTGATGCGTTTTCTTCGCACAAAAAAGTTGTGTCGTCAATCTGAAGAAAATCTGTTCCCAAATGCTGAATTTTTACGATTTTTGCTGAAGAGCCTTTTTTGCACAAAATTTCAGTTGAAATTAAACTTTGTCCCTGATTTTTTAACTCTGAATTGTAAACAAAAATGATTTTTGCATTCGCGTTTTCGTTTAAAATGATTTTTTGCGAACAAACAGAAGATTCATTTTCTGAATAAAATAAATTTATAAAAATCGGATTTTCAACATTCCCGGAAATTTCAATAATTTTCTGATTTTTTACAACAGATTTTAAAAT
>CAVHIX010000012.1:0-15672 GCA_963636135.1 Anaerovoracaceae bacterium | reverse complement strand
TTTTTAGTCTGATTTGGTTCCGTAATTAAAAAATCCTGATTTTGCGAAGAAATTTTTACATTTTGAGAAATATTTTCAGGTTCAAACTGCTTTTCCAAAAAA
Source organism: Anaerovoracaceae bacterium (assembly GCA_963636135.1). Lineage (GTDB taxonomy): Bacteria > Spirochaetota > Spirochaetia > Treponematales > Treponemataceae > Treponema_D. Next base: position 15,570 of record CAVHIX010000012.1, on the reverse strand, counting down.
TTTGAAGCAATCTGAATGCGATTTTTATTCATTTTTAGCCAGCTCCAAGTTTTTGAAGGGCATTCATTTATTGTAATCTGGTCTGTATTCATATTTCACCTTTTTACATTGAACCTTTCATTTCTAGGCGGATTAAGTTGTTCATTTCAACGGCATATTCTAGCGGAAGTTCTTTTGAAACCGGATTTGCAAACCCTGAAACAATCATACTTCTGGCTTCTTCTTCGCTGATTCCGCGGCTCATAAGATAAAAAATTGCTTCGTTGCTGATTCTTCCGATTTTTGCTTCGTGGCCTAAGTCGCTTGAATCGTTTAAAACTACATTTGCAGGAATCGTGTCGCTTCGAGAAAGACTGTCGAGCATTAAACTCTGGCATGAAACGCTTGCTTTTGAATTTTTAGCGTTTTTTGCAATGTAAACGGCACTTCTGTAAGTTGATTTTCCGCCGCCTTTTGAAATCGATTTTGTTGTGATTACGCTTTTTGTGTTTGGCGCAAGATGAACCATTTTTGCACCGGTGTCTAAATCCTGTCCGCTACCGGCAAAAGTTACCCCTGTAAACTCAGCTTTGGCTCCAGTGCCTACTAAATCGCTTTCCGGGTATAAACAGCCAACATGACTTCCGAAAGAACCTGAAATCCATTCGATTGTTGCGCCTTCTTCGACTTTCGCGCGTTTTGTGTTCAAGTTGTACATATTTTTTGACCAATTTTCGATTGTCGAATAGCGCAAATGGGCATTTTTTTTGACAAAAAGTTCAACTGCCCCTGCGTGAAGATTTGCAACATTATATTTTGGAGCCGAACATCCTTCGATAAAATGAAGATCTGCCCCTTCGTCAACGATGATAAGCGTATGTTCAAACTGACCGGCGCCTTTTGCATTCAATCTGAAATAAGACTGAAGCGGAAAAGAAAGTTTTACTCCTTTTGGAACATAAACAAATGAACCGCCAGACCAAACCGCCCCATGCAATGCTGCAAATTTGTGATCTTTTGGGGTAATTAGCGTCATAAAATATTCTTTTACCATTGGGCCCCATTTTTCACTTTTTAAGGCACTTTCAAAATCTAGGTAAACGACGCCCTGTTTTGCAACTTCTTCTTGAATGTTGTGGTAAACTAATTCTGAATCGTATTGGGCCCCAACGCCTGCCAAACTTTTTCGTTCAGCTTCTGGAATTCCGAGTTTTTCAAAAGTATCTTTAATGTCGCTCGGAACATCTTCCCAATTTCCGCTCATTTTTGTTTTTGGGCGAACATAAGTTGCAATATCTTCTATATGAAGGCCTTCAATATTCGGCATCCAGTCTGTGGAAACGCCCATTTTATTGTATTGTTCAAGGCTTTTTAAACGAAAATCGCGCATCCATTCAGGGTCGCCTTTTTCTTCGCTTAATTTTTTTACGATTTCTGCGCTCAAACCCGATTCGATTCGGTAAAAATCTTTTTCTGATTCTTCGTATCTAAAATCGTAGAATTCTCTATTTATATCGTTTATAGTTGTTTTTTCGTCACTCATAAAAATCCACTATTTAATGTATTTGTCAAATCCGTTTTGATTTATTTCTTCTATTAAAGACGCATCGCCTGTGTAAACGATTTTTCCTTTTACAAGAATGTGTGCTTTATCGACTTTTAAACTTTCAAGAATTCGAGTTGAATGAGTAATGATTAGTAAAGCCCCGTTTTGAGATTTCTGATATTCTTCGATTCCCTTTGAAACTGTGCGAACGGCGTCAACATCGAGCCCAGAATCTGTTTCATCAAGGATTGCAAGTTTTGGTTTAAGCATTAAAAGTTGTAAGATTTCTGATTTTTTGCGTTCCCCACCAGAAAAACCAACATTTAAATCGCGGCTGGCATACGAAGAATCCATATTTAAAAGATTCATGCAGGATTTTAATTCCTTTTGGAACTGAAAAAGTTTTACTCTTTCGCCAGTTTTTTGCTGAAGGGCAGAGCGAATAAAATTTTCCAAACTGATTCCTGGAACTTCAAGTGGATTTTGAAAAGACATAAAAAGTCCCGCTTTTGACCTAATGTCAGTTTTTTCTTGGGTTAAATCTTTTTGGTCAAAATAAATTTTTCCGTTAGTGATTGAATAAAGCGGATTTCCCATTAAAGCGTTGCCAAGAGTTGATTTTCCGGCACCGTTTGGGCCCATCAAAACATGAGTTTCCCCTTCGTTAATTTGAATGGATAAATCATTTAAAACCTGTTTTTCTTCTACAGAAACTGAAAGATTTTTAACATCAAGCAAAGACATTTTATTTCCTTTTATCTACTTATTTGGTAGGTTAGATTCGTATATAAACAGTATAATTTTACTATAAATCTTTTTTTTATACAACTGAAGTGAAATTTGTTTAAAAAAATACCGCCAAGCAGAACTTAAGCGGTATTCTCACAAAAAAAATTGATTTTTATTTAATTAAAAGACTTGCGTATTCAGCCAATGCTTTTTCCATATTGTTAGAAAGAACTGCTTTTGCAAGTTTTTTACCAAGCTGAACGCCTTCCTGGTCAAAACTGTTGATGTTCCAAACGAAGCCCTGGAACATAACTTTGTTTTCAAAGTGAGAAAGAAGGGCACCCAAAGTTTTTGGAGTAAGCTGTTTTCCGTAGATTAAGCTTGAAGGGCGGTTTCCAGCAAAAGATTTGTTCGGGTCAGAGTCGGCTTTTCCGCAGGCGAATGCTACAATTTGGGCTACAACATTTGCACAAAGTTTTTTCTGACTTGTAGAATCTTCAATTACAACATCTTTTCCAGTCTGATTTTCGCTGAATGCAATAAACTGAAGTGGAGTAACATCTGTTCCTTGGTGCAAAAGCTGATAGAATGAATGCTGACCGTTTGTTCCAGGTTCACCAAAAATTACAGGGCCTGTTACATAGTCGATTTTTCCACCGTCGCGGTTTACAGATTTTCCGTTTGATTCCATATCAAGCTGCTGAAGGTGAGCTGGGAATCGTGAAAGTGCCTGTGAATATGGAAGAATTGCAGTTGCAGGGTAACATTGAACATTTCTTTCATAAATTCCGATTAAAGCGTCAAGCAAAGCTGGATTTTTGCGAATATCTTTTTCAAGGCAAGTTTTATCTTCGCTAGCAGCACCGTCTAAGAAATCTGCAAAAACTTTTGGACCGAATGCAAGTGAAAGGACTGTTCCACCAACACCAGAAGTTGAAGAATAGCGGCCGCCAATGTAATCGTCCATATAGAAAGCCTGCATATAATCCGGGTTGTGAGCCAAAGGAGAAGTTTCAGAAGTAACGGCAATCATATGTTTTGAAACATCAAGACCTTCTTTTTTAATAAAATCTTTTACGAAACTTTCGTTTGTAAGAGTTTCAAGAGTTGTTCCAGATTTTGAAACGAGAATAAAAATTGTGTGTGCTAAATCCAAAGAAGCAACAACGGCAGCACCATCGTCAGGGTCAACATTAGAAATAAAATGAGCTTCCATTTTAAATGTGTTGTTTGCTTTTGCCCAGTTTTCCAAAGCCAAATACATTGCACGCGGACCTAAATCTGAACCGCCAATACCAATCTGGCAAACCTGAGTATATTTTTCACCTTTTTCGTTTACGATTTTTCCAGAATGAACTTTATCTGCAAAGTCAGCAATTTTCTTTTGTTCGTTAATGTAAAAGTCGCGTTTGTTTGTCCCGTCTGCGATAACATCTTTTCCAAGCTGACCGCGTGTAAGCTGATGCAAAACCATTCGTTTTTCGCCAGTGTTTACAACTTCACCATTGTAAAGAGCCTGAAATTTTTCAAGAAGTTCAGATTCATCTGATAAATCCTGCAAAGTTTTTAAAATCTGTTCGTTTACCTGTTTTGCAGCATAGTTGTAAGTTAAACCTTCTGCCATAGGAACGGAATATTCCTTGATTCGTTTTACAGCATTTTCTGAAGAAAGTTCATCTTTAATAGAAACCATTCCCTTTAATGACATCAACTTTTTCCAAGAAGAAAGAGTGTCTGCATTTGCCCATGTAGCCATTTTATCGCCTCGTTATAATTAATTTTAAAATCTTTTACGAGATTATATAAAATTTTTTTTAATTTAACAACATAATTGAAAAAACTATTGAAAAAATACTTTTCATTGTGTATAGTGAATTAATGGCAGAAAAAGATTTTACAGTTTTAGATTTGCTAGAATTAAATCTCGTAGGGCACGATGCACTTGAATTAAGATGTATCGCCGGAAAACGCGGGCTTCCTCGAAAATTGACTGTCGCTGATATTAATCGGCCGGGGTTGGCGCTTTCGGGCTTTTACGAAAATTTTGCTTTTCAGCGAGTTCAGCTTTTTGGGCGTGGAGAAGTTGCGTATTTAAATAAACTTTATAACGAAAAAAATACTCAAACAATAGAAAGTTTTTTTAGTTACGAAATTCCGTGTTGTGTTTTTTCACAGGAACGAACGCCTTCAAATGATTTTCTGGAATTGGCAGAAAAGTCGGCTTGTCCAATTCTGCAAACTAAACTGGAATCTTCAGATTTTTCGAGTAGGCTTTTGCGAATTTTCTCGAATATTTTTGCACCAAAAAAAACTTTGCACGGCGTTTTAATTGAAGTTTACGGTATGGGAATTTTGCTTCGAGGGCATTCTGGTGTCGGAAAAAGTGAAACGGCCCTTGAATTGATTGAGCGCGGGCATCGTCTTGTTGCAGATGATATTGTTGAAGTTCGTTGTGTAAATGGTAACATTATTCTGGGGCAGGTTACAAATCCGCACATTGGGCATCACATGGAAATTCGCGGTATGGGAATTATAAATGTAACTCAGCTTTACGGAATCGGTGCTGTTCGTGACCAAAAAGAAATTCAGCTTGTAATGCAACTAGAAGAATGGGACAATTCAAAGGAATACGACAGAATCGGAATTAATCAGGAATATACAGATATTTTAGGCGTAAAAATTCCGCTTATGACAATTCCTGTAAAACCGGGGCGAAATTTGCCAACTATTATAGAAGCTGCCGCAATGAATGAAAGGCTTAAAAAGACCGGGCACAATTCATCAAAAGAATTTAATCAGAATATTCTCAGGTGGATTGAAATCGGTTCAGAAAATCCAATGTATTTAAATAGCGATGATTCGTATTAAAAATAAATAAAAAAGGAAAAAATTATGGTTGAAAAAATTCTAACAGTCAAAAATCGTGCAGGAATTCACGCTCGTCCGGCAGCATTAATCGCTCAGCTTGCAAATAAATTCAGTTGCGAAATCAATCTTTCCCGTGATGATACAACTGTAAACGCAAAATCAATTATGGGCGTTATCACGATGGCAGCTGGTTATAATACAGTTTTAACTTTAACTACAGATGGTGAAGACGAAAAAGAAGCGGCTGATGCAATTGTTTCTTTGTTTGAATCAAAATTCGAAGAAGATTAATCTTAAGGAGTTTACATGAGACAAATTACAGACAGACAAAAAGAAGTTTTAACTTTTATTGCAAATTTTACAGAAGAAAATGTTTATCCGCCGACTGTGCGTGAAATTAGCGAACATTTTGGAATTTCATTGCGGGCAGTTCAGGATCATATCGCGGCTTTGCAGAAAAAAGGATACCTTTCAACTGAGCAAAAACGCTCTCGTTCAATTAAAGTTTTAGTTGATGAACGACAGAAAAATCCAAAAGTTTTTATGGATAAAGTTCCGCTTTTGGGAACAATCGCAGCCGGGAAACCGCTTTTAAGTGAAGAAAATTTAGACGGCTATGTAAATTTAACAGAACCGTTCATTCATCCTGGAAAAAGTTATTTTGCTCTTCGAGTTCGTGGGCAGAGTATGATTAACGCTGGAATTTTGGATGGGGACTTGGCTGTAATCGAACAGTGTGAAACTGCAATCGATGGTCAGATTATTGTTGCAATTTTAGACGAAGCAATCACATTAAAAAGATATTATAAAGAAGCGGCAAGAATCAGACTTCAGCCAGAAAATCCTGAATTTCAGCCGATTTATTCTCAAAATGTAAGAATTGCAGGAATTTTATCTAGCATCGTAAGAACTTACTAAAATGGCTCAAGCATTTTTACTGACTGGTCCGGAATTTGGTGAAAAAAACGATTATATAGAAGAAATAAAATCTTCGTTGATTAAAAAATTTGGATCAGTTGAACAATATTTATTTTACGCCTCAGAAACGCCGGCATTTGAATTTATGTCGATTTTGCAGAATGAATCTTTATTCAGTGAGGCGAATTTTGTTCTTGTAAAAAATGCTGAATCCTTAAAAAAGAAAGAAGAAGTTCAAATTGTTGTGGATTGGGTAAAATCGCCTTCTTCCGGGAATTCTGTTTTAGTTTTGGTTTCCGATGAGATTTCTGTAGATTCAAAAATAGAAAAAGCTTTTCCGCCGGCGAATAAAAAAATTTTTTGGGAAATGTACGAAGATAAAAAACTTCCATGGCTAAAGAGTTTTTTTTCGAAAAATGGATATTCGCTTACGGATGAGGCTGGTTCTTTAATTTTAGAATTGATTGAAAATAATACTGCAGCTTTAAAAAATGAATGTTCGCGTTTTTTTGTTTGTTTTCCAAAAGGAACGCAAATTACCGAAGACGAAGTAGACCAGATTTTAACGCACACTCGTGAAGAAAATGCTTTTTCACTTTTTGAAGTGATTGTAAATTCTAAATTTCAAAAAAATGAGCGGTTTGCAAAAGCATTGGAAATTTTAGAAAAAATTCGGCTTTCAAAAGAAAATTCTTCAGTTTTGATAATTGCGGCACTGTCTTCTTGTTTTAGAAAAGTTGTTTTGTTTCATACGCTGCAAAGTTCAAATCAGACGGATGATTTTAATTTAAAAATAAACGGTTTTTCGAGTGCAAAAATAAAAAAACAGTATTCTTCTGCGGCAAAAGTTTATTCGCGAGGGCAGGCGGTTGGAATTCTTTCAATTTTGGCAGAAACCGACATTAACATAAGAGCTTCGGGCACTTTTTTAGAAGATGTTTATTTAAAAAAAATGCTTTACGAAATCATAATTAAGGGCGGTTCTTCGAGTGCAAAATATGATTAATCAAAATCAAGGGAATTTAAAAGATTTTTAAGAGAAATAATTTCTTCTTTTGAAAGAGTGACACCTTTTCCCATTTTTTGATGATCGTTTGACCAAGTGCGGATTTCGTATTTTGGAGATTTTCCATTCCATGAAACGAGATTTAATTCTAGATTCCAGCCTTTAGTGCCTTCTGAAATCACGCCAAGTTTTTTTTGAATTTCAAATGAAAAATCATTATTGAACATAAGTTTCTCCAGATTTTAAAATCTATTTTTTTATCGGCTGAAAAATCTTTTATTTTAAACAAAAAAATTTGCCTTTTAAAAAAGATTTTTGTATTTTAAAGGTATGGATTACGAAAGATTTACATTAAAAGTCCAGGAGGCATTGCAAGATGCGAGTGCCCTGGCTCAGAAAAAAGATCATAGCGAAATTGGATTGGAGCATCTTCTTTCAGCCATGCTGTCCCAAAAGGATGGAATTGTTTGCCCAATCGTTGAGCGTGTAGGAGTAAATGCTCAAAGTTTGCAAAAACAAATTGATGAAGAACTTGATTCGTATCCAAAAGTAACTGGAAATACTCAAATTCGTTTGGCCGACAGCGTGCAAAAAGTGCTTGCCAAGGCTGAAGATGAAATGTCTAAATTAAAAGACCAATATCTTTCTTGTGAACACTTGCTTTTGGCAATGACGAATTCTGATAGTCGTGTAGGAGAGATTTTGCGCAAAAATGGAATAAATTATAATTCTGTTTTGGAAAGCCTGAAGGCTGTGCGCGGAAATCAGACTGTTGATTCGAATGACCCTGAAAGTAAGATGAGATCCCTTGAAAAATATTGTGTGGATTTAACTTCGCGGGCAAGAATGGACAAAATTGATCCTGTAATTGGGCGTGATGAAGAAATTCGGCGTGTAATGCAGGTTTTGTGCAGACGAACGAAGAATAATCCTGTTTTGATTGGTGAACCGGGTGTCGGAAAAACTGCGATTGTTGAAGGTTTAGCGAGAAGAATTGCAAGTGGCGATGTTCCTGATTCGTTGAAACAAAAGCGTCTTTTGTCTTTGGATATGGGGCTTTTGGTTGCGGGTGCGAAATTCCGTGGCGAATTTGAAGAAAGGCTTAAGGCCGTTATTGATGAAGTAAAAAAATCAGAAGGACAAATTATTCTTTTTATTGATGAACTTCATACAATAGTTGGGGCGGGCGCTTCTGAAGGTTCGATGGATGCTAGCAATCTGTTGAAGCCGGCATTGAGTCGTGGTGAACTTCATGTTATCGGGGCAACAACTTTAAATGAATATCGAAAATATATTGAAAAAGATGCTGCTTTGGAGCGTAGGTTTCAACAAGTTTATTGTGCAGAGCCGAGTGTTGAAGATACGATTGCGATTCTGAGGGGATTGCGTGACAAGTATGAAATTCATCATGGGGTTCGTATTAATGATGATGCTTTGGTTGAGGCTGTTGTTCTTTCAAATCGTTATATAACATCCAGATTTTTACCGGATAAAGCAATTGATTTGGTTGATGAAGCGGCTTCCAGGTTGAAGATGGAAATTGAAAGTCAGCCGACTGAATTGGATCAGATTGAACGAAAAATTTTGCAGTTGTCGATAGAAAAACAGTCTTTGTCTAAGGAAGATGATAATGCTTCGAAAGAGCGACTTGAAAAATTGGAGAAAGAACTTTCTGAGTTGACTGTAAAGCGTGATGCGATGAAGTTACAATGGCAGAATGAAAAGGAAAATATCGATAAAAGTCGTAAACTGAAAGAGCAGATTGAAAGTGCGAAATTGGAACAGGAAAAATATGAACGCGAAGGAAATTTAAATAAAGCTGCGGAATTAAAATATTCGACTATTCCTAATTTGCAAAAAGAGCTTGAAAAATCTGTTGCGGAAGATAACGATCGTAAAGAAAATCCTGACAGAATGTCTTTGTTGCGGCAAGAAGTTACTGAAGAAGATATTGCGCGTGTTGTAAGTACTTGGACTGGAATTCCTGTTAGTAAAATGATGACTAGCGAAAAGCAAAAATATTTGCAGCTGGAAGAAGTTTTGCATAAACGGGTAATTGGTCAAAATCATGGGGTTAGCGTTGTTAGTGATGCGATTAGGCGAAACAGAAGTGGTTTAAGCGATCCTAACAAGCCTCTTGGTTCGTTCTTGTTTATTGGGCCTACTGGTGTCGGAAAAACTGAACTTGCAAAAACGTTGGCGGATTTTTTGTTTAATGATGAAAAAGCGTTGACGCGAATTGATATGTCTGAATATATGGAAAAATTCAGTGTAACTCGTTTGATTGGGGCTCCTCCGGGATATGTTGGTTATGATGAAGGCGGACAGCTCACGGAAGCGGTTAGAAGAAGGCCATATAGCGTAGTTCTTTTTGATGAAGTTGAAAAGGCTCATCCGGATGTGTTCAATGTTTTGCTTCAAGTTTTAGATGATGGTCGGCTTACTGATGGACAGGGTAGAGTTGTAGATTTTAAAAATACAATAATAATTATGACTTCAAATCTGGGAAGCGATTTGATTTTGGAAGATAATTCTTCTGCGTCAAATGGGGCAGACAGTTCTGATTGTAATGTGAGTAAAGAAGTTCAGCAGAAAATTGATGTTTTATTGAAGCAGCATTTTAGGCCGGAATTTTTGAATCGTATTGACGAAATTGTTATGTTCCAGAAACTAGATAAAAGTTGTATAAATGGAATCGTTAAAATCCAGCTTGATCGTGTTCAAAAACGACTTTCGGAAAGACATCTTTCGATTGATTATGATGATAGTGTTGTAAAATTTATTTCTGAAAAAGGCTATGACCCAGCGTTCGGGGCTCGTCCTGTAAAACGTGCGGTTCAGACTTATCTTGAAAATCCTTTGTCTAAGGAAATTTTGAGCGGAAAATATTTGGAAAACGCTGTGATTAAAGTTTCATCGGATGGCGAAAAATTGATTTTTAATTAAAGAGTTAAATTTCGGTTTTTTAAAATTTAATTTTGGCTGTGCAATGTAAAAGTTGTGCGGCCATTTTATTTTAATCTTGCAAAAATTGTGAAAAATTTGTAAAAATCAGCAAAAATAAAACAAAAATTTAATTTTTCCTTTAACAATCTGCTTTTCTACTATTATAATAAAATCTGGAGGTGTCTTATGGATTTGGAACATATTATAAATTCATTGACAGATATTCGAACTTATTGCACAAACACTTCGCTTGATGATTTGGACGATGCAATTGAGATTTTGAAAAAATTGCAATCTGACGGTGTAAAAGATCCTCTTAAGGCAGATTTTAAAAAAATTGGTGGTGCAAAGTAAATGATTGGTACATTTTGGTCGCTAGTTCCTGCAATAGTTGCTATTGCGCTAGCGTTGATTACTCAGGAAGTTTATTCTTCCTTGTTTGTTGGAATCGTTATTGGCGGTGCGTTTTTTGCCATTTCTATGGGGAGCGGATTTTCCGGATTTTTGACTCAGACTTTTCAAGACGGATTGGTTAAATCGATTGCTGATAGTTACAATATCGGAATTTTGATTTTCCTTGTGATTCTTGGGGTTATTGTTGCTTTAATGAATAAGGCTGGCGGTTCTGCGGCATTTGGAAATTGGGCGAAAAAGCATATTAAAACGAAAGTTGGCGCCCAATGTGCAACTATCTGTTTGGGAATTTTAATTTTTATTGATGATTATTTTAACTGTTTGACCGTTGGAAGCGTTATGCGTCCTGTTACTGATAAATACAAAGTCAGTCGGCAGAAATTGGCATATTTAATTGATGCAACGGCTGCTCCAGTTTGTATTATTGCACCGATTTCTTCATGGGCTGCTGCGGTTTCCGGGTTCGTAACTGAAGGTGAAAATGGACTTGCGCTTTTCTGTAAGGCAATTCCGTACAATTTTTACGCTTTGTTTACAATTGTTTTTATGTTTGTTCTGGCGATTTCAAAAACTGATTTTGGTTCAATGGCAAAAATGGAATCGATGTTGACTGATGTTACAAACGAAGATGAAAGTGCTGAAGAAAAGAAAGGTACGGTTTTCGATTTGGTTTTTCCGATTGCAGTTTTAATTGTAACTTGTACTTTGGGAATGATTTATTCAGGCGGATTTTTTACAAAAGGCGGGGAAACTTATTTGAATTTTATAGACTCGTTTGCAAACAGTGATGCTTCCGTTGGTCTTGTAATTGGTTCGTTCCCGGCATTGATTATTACGATTGCAGTTTATGTGATTCGCCGTGTTTTGCCATTTAAAGAAAGTATGACTTGCATTCCAGAAGGATTTAAGGCAATGGTTCCGGCAATTTTAATTTTGTGTTTTGCCTGGACTTTAAAAACGATGACAGATAGTCTTGGAGCAAAAGAATTTGTTTCAGGTGTGGTTAGCGGCAGTGCTTCAGGATTTAAAAATATGCTCCCTGCGATTATTTTCGTTATTGCCTGCGGTCTTGCGTTTGCAACTGGAACTTCCTGGGGAACATTTGGAATTTTAATCCCGATTTGTATTGCCGTTTTCACAGATGCGACAGATCCTTTGCGAATTATTTCAATTTCTGCTTGTATGGCTGGGGCTGTTTGTGGCGATCATATTTCACCGATTTCGGATACAACGATTATGGCGAGCGCTGGGGCCCAATGCAATCATGTTGAACATGTTTATACCCAGTTGCCGTACGCTTTAGTTGTTGCTGCAATTTCTTTTGTTTGTTACATCGTTGCCGGAATTGTAAAAAATGCGATTGTTCCGTTGATTATGGGGCTTGTGATTATGGCAGGATTTATTTTTGTAATTAAATTTTTACAGAAGAAGAATAAAATTTTTGCATAAGATTTAAAAAGATTTGTTAAAATAAAAAGGGACCGTTCAAATTTTTAAGATTTGTTCAGTCCCTTTTTTTTTATGATTTTAGGCCTTTCTATTCATTATGCCATTTCTTAAAAATCAATGATGTGTTGATTCCGGCAAACGCAAAGTTGTTGCTCATTACATATTCAGCATCGATTTTGCGACCTTCACCACGGATGTAGTCCAAATCGCCACATTCAGGGTCAATGTTGTTCAAGTTCAATGTTGGGTGGAACCAGCCTTCGTTCATCATATTGATTGTAAGCCATGCTTCTACCGCACCGCAGGCACCAAGAGTGTGTCCGATGTAAGATTTTGTAGAAGAAATCGGAACTTTTCTACCGAATACGCGGGCAGTTGCAGTAGTTTCTGCAATGTCACCATGATGAGTTGAAGTTCCGTGTGCATTTACATAAGCGATTTTGTCAGCACTTAAATTTGCAGAATCAAGAGCCAACTGCATACAAACGCCCATAGTTTCGCTGTTTGGAGAAGTAATATGAGTTCCGTCTGTGTTTGTTCCAAAACCTACGATTTCTGCATAGATTTTTGCTCCTCGTTTTACGGCGTGTTCCAAATCTTCAATGATTAAAGTTCCAGCACCTTCACCAATTACAAGGCCATCTCTGTCTTTATCAAAAGGACTTGGAGCAGTTTCCGGGTGTTCGTTACGGATTGAAGTTGAACCAAGCTGGTCAAAAATTGCTGCATCTGGTGGACAAAGTTCTTCTGCTCCACCTGCAATCATCATATCCTGTAAACCGTTTTCAATTGTTTCGTATGCGTACCCGATTGACTGGCTTCCTGAAGTACATGCTTCGCTTGTTACAATCATTCTTCCTTTAAGCTGGTAAGTAACTTCAATATTTGCAGCACAAGTATGAGGCATACATTTAATGTATGTTGAAGAATTTACTTTTGCAGTACATTTATCCTGCATTACGCTTGTTAATTCCTGAATTGAATCAAAAGAACCCATTGAAGAACCGTATGCAACACCAGTTCTACCGTTTTTGCATTCATCAACAATTGTTCCGTCTTCGTTTAAAAGGCCAGCCATCTTTAATGCAAGTTGTGAAGTGTGATAAGAAAGAAGGGCAACGCGTCCCATTCCGCGAACTAATTTTCTTGGATATTTAGGAAGTTCGCCTTTTGCAGGGCAAGCAAGATGTGTGTTCATTCCTTGAATTTCGTGCCATTCTTCCATATTTTTAATGCAGTTTTTATAACTTTTAAGCTGTTCGTATGCTTCTTCCCAACTTTCGCCAAGTCCGCTTATCATTCCGGCACCAGTAATTACTACTCTTCTTTTTCCGTTCGGTTTTGTAAAATTCATATATATTTTCCTTTAAAATTTATTTTTTTTTTGAAGGAAGACAACCCCTCTACTCAGAAGCGGGGGTTTTCTTCCTCCAAACCACCTTCTTTCCCCAGCACTGCTTAGGGTTTCACCCTAAGAACCCAGTGTTTTTTATAAAAAATTACTTTTTTTGAATGGAAAGAAAATTTTCTATTTCTAGCACATTCCGCCGTCTACGGTGATTACCTGGCGAGTTATATAAGAAGCACCTTCGCTTAATAAGAAAAGGGCTGCTGCTGCAATTTCTTCAGGTTTTCCCATTCGGTTCATTGGGATTGTGCTCATCATTATTTCTTTTGCTTCTGGAATAATGTTTGCAGTCATTTCAGTTTCGATTGCACCTGGGGCAATTACGTTACAAGTGATGTTTCTGCGTGCAAGTTCTACGGCAAGTGCTTTTGTTGCTCCGATAATTCCCGCTTTAGACGCAGAATAGTTTGTCTGTCCGCGGTTTCCAATGATTCCACTTACAGATGCCATTGTAATAATTCTTCCGCCGCGTTTATTTTTTCTGCTTGCCATGCTCATTACAAGCGGTTTTAAAACATTATAAAAACTGTCAAGATTTGTGTGAATTACGCTATCCCAGTCTGAATCTTCAAGGCCTACAAAAGTGTTATCGCGTGTAATTCCAGCGTTATTGATTACGCCCCACAAGATTTCGCCGTTTGCACTAAGACGGTTTACAAGGTCGCCTAACTTTTGACTGCAATCTGCACGGTCAGAAACATTAAACTGAATCAATTCACCTTTTCCGCCAGCTTCTGTAATTTGTTTTAATGTTTCTTCTGCTTTTGCCTTACTTCCGTTGTAGTGGCAGATTACATAATATCCAGCTTTTGCAGCTTCTACCGCACAAGCCCTGCCTAATCCGCCAGAAGCACCAGTTACCAAGATTTTTTTATCAGCATTTGTCATTTCCATAATAATTCCTTCTTTTTAAACTTTTTTAATTTATTTTGTAAACATTCCGACCATGTCTTCTGTTTCCATAACCGTAATTTTTGCACTTGCAGCAGGTTCAGCATCTCCTACATTAGAAAAAAGAGAGCAGACATATCTGTAAGTGTTAGTTTCTTCATCGCGGTAATCTTCAGCAATTTTCATCTGGCAAGTTGTGCCTTCCTTTAAGAATCCGACAGAAGCCTTAAAATCTACAACACTCAAAATCATTCCAGGAAGAGGAGTTCGTCCTTTAATTTTGTTTGTAATTCCAGTTAATGCCGAAACGCCTTGAGCCATAAGTTCAAAACCTGCCCAAGTTGGAACGCCGCCAAATTCTTCTTCGTAAAAAATGCAGTTCTTTGTAATGTCGTATTCGCTTGTGATTGTGTGCTTTTCTACATCGTGCTGTGTTACCCGACTTAGTAAAAACATTTTTCCCTTGTGCGGAAGATAATTTATTAATTCATCGTGATCTATAAACTGAGATACATTTTTCGGTTCTACATTCATAAAAAATCCTTAAAAAAAATTTAAAGTTGTATCATTTATAATAAATTGTAATTTATCTTTTGTAAAGTAGACGATTTTTGAGTGATTTTTAAGATTAATATTTCCAAGGCATTAAAAATTGTTTTATCGTTCTGTGGCCAGTGTATTCTTCGTCTTCTTTTAAAAGTTCATCCCACGGAATTTTAATTTTTTTTGCCGGAAGTGGTGTATTATTTTTTTGAAGTTCGTCAAGGTAATCGTATTTTTTTAAGAGAAGATAAAATGCGTCTGTTCTTGCATAAACTGTTGCGCACGAGCCTGGCAAAAGTCCGAACAAAATGATTGAAAGCGCGCACAAAAAAATATTATAGAAGAAAAGAACAAATGAAACTCCGAGATTGTCAAAAAATAGAATAAAACATTTGCGAACAGTTTTTCTAAAATTGTCATGCAAAGTGCTTCGAACGGCAACAAACCATTGCAAAGCCACAAAAATTACGAATGTAATCCAGCAGCAAGTAAATCCCGCCGCTAAGCCGAAAATGCTGTTTGCTCCAATGTAAATTCCCGAGCTTGTAGGCTGAACTTTAAAATAAAAAATAAAAGATGCAAAAAATGCAATAAGAAGAATAAAATAAATTATTCCAAGAAAAATTCCATCAAAAATCAGATTTGTATTAAAGGATTTAAAAAAATCTTTTATTTCGGCGGTTTTGTAACTGGTGAGTTTTGCGGCACATTCCCCAAATGCAAGATTTATAATGCAAATGAAAACAATTCCAACAAAAGTTGCGGCAATCCATGTTGCAAGACTTGAACGGCCAATATATGCTAAAAAAATTAAAAGAAATACGATTACATCCATAATCAGATTTGGAATTAAAAAATGAGTAAGGTAATCCC
>CAVHIX010000011.1:0-18476 GCA_963636135.1 Anaerovoracaceae bacterium | reverse complement strand
GATAAATTTCTTATAAATTTTTGTTAAAAAAAAGACCGCTCGTTAAAGCGATCTTTAAAATTTCAAATCAAACTCAATTTCACTAAAAAAGATTTAAAATTTCTCACCCTACAAAACTTCTTCTGGGGTGCAGAAAAATGTGATTCCTTCGGTTGGAAATCTTTTTTTTACGGCGGCGATTACGGCTTTTACTTTTATTGCGACTTCTCTTTGAACATAGCTGAACAAAACAAAATTCTGTTCTGGCCAGGTTGTGTCCCCTAATTTTCGGGAAGATTTTCCACGCCCCTGAACTGTTGGAATTATCGTGTATTCGATTTCGGGGATTTCCTGTTCCATTAATTCTATGATTTCGTCTTGTACAGACTGATTTGAAACAATTTCTATTCTGTAATTCATTTTTCTTCACCTTTTTCGTTTGAATCTTCTAATAATTCGTAGTCAACTTTTATTCGCGATTTTAATTTCTTTTCGTCTTTCATAATTAAAGAATACAAAACCGGGATTACTAAAAGCGTTACAAATGTAGAAGAAGTTAGGCCTCCGACTACGGCAATTCCGATTGGCTGAACCATTGCTGCCTGCCCGCTTGAAGCAAAACACATTGGAATCATTCCTAAAATTGTGGTGAGAGTTGTCATTAAAACCGGGCGCAAACGGCTTACCCCAGCTTTGTAACACGCTTCCATCATAGGAATATTACGATTTCGCAAAAGATTTGTATAATCGACTAAAATAATTCCGTTATTTACAACGATACCAACAAGCATAATAATTCCGACCATCGCCATAATCGAAAGTGGCTGATTAATAATCTTATAAAGGAAAACAACGCCTATCAAAAGGAACGGAATAGTTGCAAGATTGATTAGAGGCGCTTTAAATGATTCGTAAGTTGCTGCCATAACGCCAAAAACCAGAACAATTGCCATTACAACGATTGCAAGATAGATTTTCATCTGGTCGCTTGTGTCCTGCCATGAACCTTCATACGAAACAGAAACTCCATCTGGAATGATAAACGAATTTGCAATTCCTTCTTTGATTGCATTTTCTACAATATTTGCATTATCAGAAGTTAAAATACTTGCGGTTGCATGAACAATTCGGCTCTGATTTTCCCTTTTAATTGAAACTGGGCCCAATCCTTTTTTAAGAGAAGCGAAATTTGCAAGGCTCACCTTTCCATTTGTTCCGTTTACATAAATCGTTTCAAGGTCGATTGTACTTTTGCGGTCACTCGGCTGATACATTACAGAAACATCGTATTCCTTTCCGTTTGTGCGGTATTCAGTCGAAGTTACGCCGTTAATCGCATAATTTATTTCTTTTGCAACAGTCGAAACATCAACGCCGAAAGCATAGGCCCTTTCACGGTCAATTTCAACTTCAACTTGAGGAAGGCCCTTTTCAGTGTCAATTGTAATATCACCAAGCGCAGAAATTCCTTCCATTACAGTTGAAATTTTGTCAGCAACATCCAGAGAAGTTTCCAAATCTGTAGAACGGATTGCAATATCAATATCGTCGCCCATCATCTGACCGCGCATTCCGGCACCAAAACTAAAAGTTGCAGAAGGGAATTCGTTAAAATAATTTCGAAGTTTTGCCTGAATTTCAGAAGCCGAAGGGGAATCGTCTGCAAGCGTAATTTGAATCGAAGATTTATACGAATTTGAACTTCGTCCGCCACCACCAACTGTCGTAATCAGATTTTTAAATACAGGCACTTCTTTTCGAACAATGTCTTCAAATTCGAGCGTTACAACTTTTGTATCTTCAATTGGCGTTCCGATTGGGAGCGTAATATTGAGCGTTACAGAATCGTCGTTTCCGGAAGGCATCATATTCATTCCGAGGGTTGGCAAAAATGCAAACGAAATGATTAAAATACAAAACGCAATCGTTAAAGTTATGGCTCGGTTTTCAAGGGCAAGTTTTAAAAGTTTTGAATAACCATTTGTAATCGCGTCGATACATTTTGTAAAAAATCCGTACAACACTTTGAAAAATTTTGAAGTTACAGGTTTTTCACTTCGATTTGTAAGCGGCAAAAATTTTCCTGCCAAAACTGGAACCAAGAAAATCGCAACTAAAAGTGAAGAAAGAAGCGCAATTACGATTGTAAAAATAATTCCCTTAAACATCTGGCCCATCATTCCCAAATCTTTCATATAAAGAAGGAACGGAATAAAAACGCAGATTGTAGTTAAGTTTCCGGAAAGAACTGAAACAATCATTTCCTGGGAGCCCAAAATCGCAGAAATTTTAGGTTTTGCCCCGCGCGAACGATACGAATAAATATTATCAATCATAACGATTGACGCATCGACTATCATTCCGACACCCAAAATCAAACCAGTTAAAGTCATCATATTGAGCGTGATTCCCACAAAATTCATACACAAAAGCGTAATAATAATTGAAAGCGGAATTGAAATCGCAATAATAATGGTAGATTTAAAATTCTGTAAAAAGATGAACAAAACGATTACCGCTAAAAGAAGGCCCTGCCAAGCCGATTCAACCAAAGTAGATATTGTTTCGCGAATAGAATCTGTATCATCAGAAACGATTTCCATTTTAATATCACTCGGAACAATCTGGGCAATTTCTTTTAATTTTGAATAAACATTATTTGCAACCGTTACAGAATTCGAACCCGACTGTTTTGTAACAGAAACATAAACTCCGTGAGAGCCGTTAATAAAAACTTCACGGGTAATATCTTCAAATCCGAAAAATGCGTTTCCAATATCAGAAAGTTTTACATCGTAACCGTTTACATTTGCAATCAGCGTATTATTGATTTCGTCAATACTTGAAAATTCACCGGTAGTACGAACAACATAATCTTTTTGGCCTTCGTTTAATTTTCCGCCACCAAGTTCAAGATTTTGTTTTGAAAGAGCTGAACTTACCTGCGAAACCGTAAATCCATACGCTGCAAGACGATTTTGATCCAATTCAACGCGAACGATTTTTGTTTTTCCACCCATTACAGACGCTTCAGCGACACCTTCAGCCTGTTCGAGCAAATCCGTAATCGTGTCTTCGGCAATTTCTTTTATTTCATCATCAGATCTGTTTCCGCTAACCGCAATTCGAATAATCGGCATTGAGTCGCCACTAAATCTAAAAATTGTTGGAGAGCCCGCATTATCAGGAAGATTTCGTTCAACCCGCCCAATTTTATCGCGAATATCGTTTACCGCGGATTCAAGGTCAGTTCCGTAATTAAATTCCAGCTGAATAGAAGAACTTGATTCGGTAGAAGTTGAATAAAGTTTTTTCAATCCGCTAACGCTGACTAACGCCCCTTCCAAAACTTCAGTTACAGTTTTTTCAACAGATTCAGGGCCGGCATTCTGGTAACTTGTAGAAATCATTACATAAGGGCTGTCAACATCCGGAAAAAGTCCGATTGCAACATTTCGCATAGTAAAAAGGCCAACCGCAGCGAGCAGAGTAAAAATAATCAGCACTAAAACCGGGTGTTCAAGATTTTTTCGGGAAATACTCATATTTTATTCCTTAGTAATTTGTAATATCGTTTACATTTGAACCGTCAGAAACAGACAAAAGACCTTCAACAACGATTTTTTCGCCTTCGTTTAGACCTTCCAAAATCTGAATATTTGCATCAACGCTTTTTCCAGTTTTTACAGTTCGTTTTTCTGCAATATTATTTTCACCAATAACATAAACATAAGAATTATCGTCATCAGAAACAACCGAATCCGAAGGCACAACGACTTTTCCAGGATATTTTGAAGTGAAAAGTTTAACTTTTGCGAACATTCCGGCATTCACGCGCGAATCTTTTTTATTAAAATTCAAAATAATTTCTTTTGTTCGGCTAGTTTTATCAACAACAGGACTTACCCGACTTACAGATGCTTCAAAAACAACGCCTGGGTACGATTGCAAAGTAATTTCCGCATTTAACCCGATTTTTAGTTCAGAAACATAGCGTTCAGGAATTGATGCCGTAATCTGCAAATTTTCAATATCACCGATTGTCGTAATTTCAGTTGCAGTTGAAACTTTTGTTCCGATTTTGCCAGGAGTTGAAAGAATACTTCCGCTGATTGGGGCTTCAACCGGACTCAACGCGTATTTTGTTCCCGGTTCAGAAGGGTCAATTCGTGCAATAATGTCGCCTTTATTTACATGGGAACCAAGATTTACATTTACTTCAGCAATTTTTCCACTCATTGAAGGATAAACCGCAATCGCACTCTGAGATTCAACTTCGCCATTTGTCATAACATAATCATCAAGCGTTTGAACTTGTGCTTTTTGCGTTTTTACAGTAATTACAGCATTATTCGCACCAGTTTTTGGCGGCGCAGAAAGTTTTTTATTCGAAGTTTTAGAAATTAAAACAACGCAAATAATTGTAAATAAAATAACTGCACAAATTGTGATTAAAGTGATTAAAGATTTTTTTTTCATTTTCCTACTCGTTTATTGAAAGATTTAAAATTGTTCCAAGGTCAACGCCAAGTAAATATTCAAGGTCTAATATTGTTTCTTCAAGTGTTTTTGCTTCTTTTTTCAAACTGATTTCAGCATCTTTTACATTATCACTCAAAGTTACAAGAGAAAGTAAATCGGTTTTTCCGTAATTGTATGCCGTCTGAGACATTTCAAAAGTTTTTTTCGCCAAATCAACATTCTGTTTTAAAACATCGATACTAGAAATTCGCTGTTCAATTTCGCGGATATAATTATCGGTTTTTACTTTTACAGAAGTTTCAGTGTCTTTTAATTTTAATTCTTTGGAATTCAAATCTTTTTTCTTTGAATTAATCGAAACGCTCGAAGTTGACCAAGGCAAATATCCATCCAACGGAATCGAAACGGCAACACTCAAATTATTTGTAGTATTCCAATCTGAAGAAGAAAAGTCATTTTGCGATTTTTTATAATTGTAACTTGCCGTAACTGAAGGGCCATACGCAGAAAATCTTTGCGCCAAAACATCATTTTTTGCAATATCAACAGAAAATTGCGCTTCCTGAACAGATGGAGCTGGTTTTTCCGCCTTTGGAAGTTTTATTTCTTTTAAATTCAAATAAGAATCAAGCGAACCTTCAAGATTAATTTTTGTATTCTGCGGTATACCCAAAGTCTGTTTAAAAAGCTGATAGGCATTCACCAAATCAATATACGAACTTTCAACCGTCGGCTTTTTTTGTTCATAATTTACGCGGCTCGACATAACATCAAGTTCACTGATTTTTCCATTTTTAAACTTTTCCTGATTCTGTTCGTAAGTTTTTTTTGCAGTTTCCAAATTCTGTTTTAAAAACGAATAATATTCTGAAGCGTAAATCAATTCATAAAACGATTTCCAGACATTTACTTCAATTTGTTTTACAGCCTGATCGTAAGTCAAAACGCCATTTTCATAATTTAGCGCCGCCCCCTTAATCGAACTAAACAAATTTGTCGAAAGAGAAAGTTTTAATCCCCCACCAAGCGAAAAAGATTTTGTATTTTTTTCAAAATCATCACTAAAATCCCCAGAAGCACTAATCGAAGGACTCACACTATTCCAGGAAGTATTTTTTTTCTTTTTTAAATCGTCCAAAGTATTTTTTTGAACTTTTATCGTAACATTATTTTCGCGAGCCAGATTTAAACATTGTTCAAGCGTTAAATTCATTTGCTCATCGCTATCTTCAAGTTCTTGTGCATAAAAAAACGAACTCAAAAACAAAAAAACTGAGCAAACCAAAAATATTCTTTTAGGATTCACAAAATACCTCACTTTTAAAACTATATATTTAACAAAAAAAACAACAGATTGTTACATCTATAATCGGATTAAAAAATTTAAATTTTAGAAGATTGATTCACTCTTTGACAAAAATTAAAAATTTGTTAAACTGAAAAAATGATTAAATTAAACAAGACAACAATTTTTTCGTGCGAAGTTTTTCCACCAAAAAAAACAATGAATATTCAAACCGTTTACGACACACTAGACGAATTAAAAGAATTAAAACCTGATTTTATCAGCGTAACTTACGGTGCCGGCGGAAGTGAAAATTGCGAAAACACGCTAAATATTGCAGCACGAATTAAAAATTCCTGTGGCGTAGAAAGTGCCGTTCATATGCCATGTATAAATATGACAAAAAAAGATGCAGAATTTGTTTTGACTCAATTTCAAAATGCCGGTATCGAAAATATTTTGGCCCTTCGTGGCGACGGAAAAGAAGGCGTTCCTCCGTGCACAGATTTTTTACACGCAAGCGATTTAATCCGTTTTATAAAAGAATTTGATTCAAAACGAACTGACGGAAAGCATTTTAAAATCATGGGGGCCTGCTACCCGGAATGCCATCCACAATCGCCAGATGTTTTCAGCGATATTCAAGGGCTCAAAGCAAAAGTTGATGCCGGTGCCGAACATCTTTTAAGTCAGTTATTTTTTGACAACGAAAAATTTTACAGATTTTTGGAACGGGCCCAACTTGCCGGAATAAATATTCCAATCGAAGCGGGAATTATGCCTGCCACAAATAAAAAATCCATCGAACGAATGATTTCAATTACAAATACTCAATTGCCAAAAAAATTTATTCGCATGATGGAACGATACGAAAATAATCCAGAAGCAATACGAGATGCCGGAATCGCGTACGCCGTTGATCAGATTGTAGATTTAGTCACAAACGGAGTTCAAGGGATTCACCTTTACACGATGAATAACGCTTACATTGCAAAAAAAATCAACGAAGCCGTGCGAAGTTTATTCTCTGAACCACCGATTGCATTTACTGTAGAATAGAAGATTTATTCGGTTTTTGAGTGAATAAAATTCTTAAATTCAGTTTAATGTAACAAAGAATTTCGCGGGCATAACAATTTGGCCTAAAAATTAGCGGAGTTTGAGCTTTTACGCTAGAAAGATTTTCAAATCCCATTCTGCACGCTAAACGCTCGGCTCTCGCAATATGAAAATCGTTTGTAATCACCGTTACTTTTGATTTTAAAATCTGAGTTTTACTGATTTTCAATTTTTCGCTCAAAAGATTCACAGAAAAAATAAAATTTTCAATCGTGTCGCGGGCGTTTTTTTCTTCAAAAACACGATTTTCTTCAATTCCAAGATTTACCAAAGCAGGTTTTAAAATTTCAGCTTCAGAGCAAGGCATAAAAGGCAATTTTCCGCCGGTTACAACGCACATGCTTTTTGGATTTTGCTTTAAATATTCAGCAGTTCTTTCCACGCGGCTCATCACCATTTGAGTGAGTTTTCCTTCTTTTGTTACACCCCCACCAAGAAGAATTACAAAATCCGGGGGAAAATTTTTATTTTCAAACCGAGGATTTAAAATCTGAATAAAATTAACTAAAAAAATCGTAAAAAAAACAAAAATTACACTTGCAAAAACGATTTTTAATCTTTTCGAAATCTTTTTTAAAATCCCTTTTTTGTGCAAAATCGGTAAAATTGCAAAAAAAACTGCCAGCAAAAACCAGACAATCGAAAATCCGAAAATTGTCGCAAAAAAAGTCTGCGGCGAAAAAATCTGCATCAAAATAAAATAAACTAAAAATAAACCTGATAAAATCAAACTAAAAATTGTAAACATTTTCTCTCTCCTAAAGTAAAATTTGCCTTTCTTCCTGGCCAAATTTATTTTTATAATAAAACAAAATTGAACATTTTTGGGACTTTTCTGGGAATTCTTGAAGCGGATTTATTGAAAATTCTTCGTATTCAGAATAAGCAAAATTTACCCGTGAATTATCGATGCCGTCATTTTTGTCCAACGCAATTTTGTGAAGATTTTTATCATAATTGTGAACATACCATTCAGGCCAGCCCCCCTTTTTCCCGGATTTTACAAAATCAAATCGCAAAAGTTCGTACAAAACTTTATCATTTTTAGACTTTGCAAAATCGCACAAAACTTCAAACCAAAACGAAACTGCCCTCGCCGAAGAAAAAACATTTTTTTCCTGACAAATCAGCGTAAGTTCACTTAAAAATGCCCACGCGCCGTAAATTCTAAACGCATACAAAACCGATTTTTGAAAATTCTTACTATTATAATACGCGTCAAGCAAAACTTCTAAATCTTTTAAAAAGCAAACATCCTTAAAACTCAAATATGGCGTTTTAAAAATCTCATACGGCGGAACTTTTTGCCAAACCCAGCCATTTTCCTCTGCAAAATCTTTCATTTTTGTTCCGTACAAAACTTTTAAAAATCCAAGCTGAATTTCATCGGGCAAAAGAGAAGAAACAAAATCGAACGACTGACCAAAACTTTCTAAATCCTCGTACGGAAGGCCCGCAATCAAATCCAAATGGCAGCGAATCGTTTTTGGAATCCTTTTAATATTTTGTGAAAGTTTTATAATTTCATCTGAACGCAAAACTGATTTCAGCGTTTTTTGATTGGAAGACTGAACACCAATTTCAAACTGCATAACGCCTTCCGGGACATTCTGCAAAAAATCTAGGGCCCGCTCGCTCAAATATTCCGCTTCAATTTCAAAATGGAACATCGTTTTTTTGTTGTGATGGCGCAAAATATAATCCCAAATCGCAATGTAACGCTCTTCATTTAAATTGTAAGTTCGGTCTACAAATTTTACGAGCTTCACATTTTTATCCAAGAAAAACTGCAAATCCAAAAAAACGCGATCCAACGGCATAAAAC
Source organism: Anaerovoracaceae bacterium (assembly GCA_963636135.1). Taxonomy (GTDB): domain Bacteria; phylum Spirochaetota; class Spirochaetia; order Treponematales; family Treponemataceae; genus Treponema_D. Next base: position 9,786 of record CAVHIX010000011.1, on the reverse strand, counting down.
GCACCTTTTTATCAAGCGACGACATACAGTATGCACACGAAAAAGGGCACCCCCGACTAGATTCGTAATAATAAATCTTATGGTCAGGCTCCGTAATTTCAGGGTATAGAAATTTTAAATTCCCCAAATCAGAAATTAAAGGCCGCACACCCGTAAAAGAAAAATTTTCATCCTGAAGATAAAGGCCCTTCACATTTTTAAGATTTTTTTTAAATTCCGCCGGATTTTTAATTTTTTCAAAAGTTTCAGCAAGTTCTTTTACAGTTTCTTCGCCTTCGCCAACGCAAATAAAATCGATTTCAGCATTTCGTTTTAAAACTTCCTGGCAAGAATAACTCACCTCAGGGCCGCCGCATCCCAAAATCAGATTTTCATCAAAACTTTTTAAATTTTTACAGATTTTTTCAACCATTTCGATATTCCAAATATAAGTTGAAAAAAGCACCATTTTCGGATTTTGCTCAATAATTCCCCGGCAAATTTCAAACGGCATTTGATTAATCGTCCATTCGCCAAAAGAAACATTTTTATTCTGACAATAAAGCTCAAGCGAACGAACGGCAATATTCGTATGCGAAAAAGAAGCATTCAACGCAACAAGTAAAATTTCTGACATTTATACTCCAAGGCCAAAAAGTGCAAAATCACCCTTCACAGGATCGTCCGGCCAGATTTGTTCCAAAGTTTTTGTCAAAAGCAATGCAGTTTTTAGCGTTGCCCCAGAATTTTTTGAAATCAGGCCCAATTTTTTTGATTCTTCCAAAACATGAACATCGAGTGGAATAATTAAATCTTTTTTTGACCACCAAGACCAAAGCCCCAAATCAACGCAAGAAGAACGAACCATCCAGCGCAAAAACATATTTATCCGCTTGTTTGCAGAATTTTTCCCTTTTGGAACCATTTTTGATTTTTTAAACGAAGAAGAAATTAAACTCTGAAGTAAAATCCGCCTTTCACCAGAAAAAGAAGAGACCTTTTCCAAAGTTTTTTCGTGAAAATATTTTCCAAATGAAGACGATTTTTGTAAAATTTCGTTTATTTCTTCAAACAAATCGATTAAATCAGCATACGAATAAAATCTGTAAAACTTTTTTTGCAAATCATCAGTGCAATTTTTTAAGCTTAAATAAAATTTTTTTTCAAAAATCCAGTTTTTTATCGAAGGCGCGGACAAATCCCGTAAAAAATTAATTTTTGGAATGAACGCTTTTCTTGAACCAAATGAAAGAAGGCTCGCCACAAACGCCAAAAGTTCCGCATCCTCAGGATTTTTGTAAAATCTTAAAAACTGACTCGGGTCATCTTCTAAAAATTCCGGGGATTCATACTTTTCTGCCAGATTTTTTAAAAAATTTGCCGTTTCAAAAGGGATTTTTAAAATCGTTTCCATAAAAATTAATTTTCTAATTCAAGAATTAAATCAACTTCCGCCGGCGACATATTCAATTTTTTAGAAATTTCTGGAACAGTCCATCCCTGTTTTCGCAAACTAATTACAAGTTCACGATTTTGCGGATCAATATGCATATTTCCGCTCGGAGAAGATTTTTTCAATTCGTCCCGCGTCATAAGCTGAATCTGTTTAAATTTTTCGTCAATTGAACTTGAAAGCTGGGCAAGGCGCTCTTCACTTCTTCCAATTCCCTGACGAGCAGAATTAATTTCGTCCATTCGATTTTCAGCATCTTTCATCAGTGTTGACAATTCGTCAAATCTGCTGATTGCTTCCGTAATTTTCGGGCTATTTTTCATAATTTCACCAAGACTGTTTTGCATAGCCTTAATTTCTTCCGGCAAATTCTGCGATTGAGTTGCACAAACCCGAAGCCGCTTTTCAATTTCCGTAAGCTGAACAAACGCATTATCAACATCTTTTGTAACTCTGTCCACAACCGCCTGTTTTTGATCGAGTTTTTCATATTTTCCAGAAAGAGAATCAACCATTTCCTTGTAATCGCGAACATTTACTTCAAGCGACAAAAGTTTATCCGAAGTCGTTTCCAAGCTTTCAGTTTTTTCTTTAATTTCGTTTGAAAGATTTATCATTTGTTCATATTTTTTACCGATTTGCTCAACATGCGCTTTTTCAGTTTCAAAATCAGCAATTCTATGCTCAACGCCATCTTTCAATTTTAACAAATCATTGTACTGATTTTTCAGTTCTTCTGCCACACTTTTATACGATTCAATTTTTGTAAAATCACGTTCGAGACCCAAAAGTTTTTCGTCAAGTTCCTTTTTCATCAAATCAGCTTTTTCGTATTCCGACATTTGAGAACTAACCGCATTCAATTCCGAAGAAAGATTATTCATCAATTCCTGCATTCGGTTCACATCATTTTGCATTTTCATCACAAAAGCCGACTGATCCGCGCGCGTTTTTTCCGCCGTTTGCTGAATTAAAGTGTTCAAATCTGAAATTTTTCGCGACGCTTCATCACTCTGATTTGAAATTTTTTCCTGAGAATCAGAAAGCATCGTGTCATACATTTGCTTTAAATTTGAAAGAATCTGTTCAGAACGATTTTCAAAATCTTTTAGAGAATTTTTAGCCTCATCGTCAAGATTTTCAATTTGCCCCTGAATTTCAGCCTGCCGATTTTTTGCGTTTTCTTCAAAATCTTTAATCTGTTCCGACATTTCAAAAGCGGATTCTTTAATTTTTCGGTCAGAAGTTTCTTTTAAATTTACAATTTCGTCTGCAAAAAGCGATTTTGTTTCTTCCAACTGACTTGAAAGCTGATTTTTCCAAATTTCAAATTCGCCCAAAGCCGATTTTATAGAAGCCTTCGAAGTTTCCGTATCCGAAGAAATTACATCTTCAAACGAACGCAAATCTTTTAACATTTCATCGCGCAAAGACTGCAAATTCTGATTGATATTCCGCTGCGATTTGTCAGCGCTTTCTTTAAGATAAATTTCCGATTCCTGATTTGTCCTGTCAATTTTATCTTTAATTTCAACCGAAAAATCCGAAACAAGTTTTTTAATCTGAACAATCTGATTTTTAACTTCTGTTTCAGTTTTTGCAAGCGAAGAATCTAATTTTTCATTCTGATCATCAGATTTTTGCTGCATATTTTTTACTTTTTCACGAAGATTTTCCGTGTATTCAGATTCCAATTCTTTTCGCTCATTTTCATAATTTGTCTGCAAAGAATCGATTTTTGAATCAAACTGACTTTTCCATTCGACGAGCTGTTCCTGAATTGCATCCGATCTATTTTTCAAATTCGTGCCAAAATCGTCTTCAAAAACTTTTAATTTTTCACTCATACTTCCGAGCGCCGACTGTTTCAATTCTTCAATCTTTTTTTCAAGTTCAGAAAGTTCATTTTCCAAAACTTCAGAATTATTTTTTATCGAATCTGTAAATTTTTCATTTCGTTTTTGAGTTTCTTCCGAAAAAGCATCAAAATCTTTTAAAACACGCTTTTGAATTTCTTCCATCGCAAGTTTTAAATTCTTTTCAAGATAATCAACATCAGCACCCGAAGCCTCGATTTTTCCCAAACGATATTCCAAATCTTTTTTGTATTTTTCAAGCTGACCGTCAAGCAGACTCAAAATCTCTTCCTGGCGCGATTCACTTTTTTCGCTGATTAAAGAAAGTTCATTTTCAACCGCTTTATTGATTTCCGCAATTTTTTTACCCGATTCACTCTGGAACTGCTCAAATGCCGCAGAAATTTTTTGCAATTTCTGATCTAATTCCGGGCTCACTTTTTCAATTTTTTCAGTTGCATTTTGAGTTTCGTTTTGGGCCTTTAAAACCGCCGCTTCCCCATTTTGAATAACTTTTTGCACTTCCAAATTAAAAGAAGAAATCGAATCCGTTACAGATTGTTTTAAATCCTGAACTTTCTGCTGAACACTATTTTCGTACTGCTCAAGATTTTGCTTCATATTATCGATTTTTTCCGTAATTTCCGAACTTAAACCGCCTTCCTGCTCGCCATAAAGTTCTTTTATTTTTTCAATTTCATCAGAAATATTTTTTGTCGCTTCTTTATATTTATTAGAAAGATTTTCAATATTTACCGTAGTTTCGCTGTCAATTTGCGTGAGCCGACTTGTGTAATCGTCTTTTATTTCCGTAAAACGCTGATCGTAGGCATTCTGAAGCGAAGTCAATTTTGCATCATAAGAAGATTTGTAACGATCAATTTCTGAAAGATAAGAAGAATCAAACTGCTCCTGGGCCTCTTTAACTTTTTGCGCCAAAGTTTCATACATCGAATTTGAATCTTCTTCAACTTCTGCAACCCGTTTTTGATTTATGCTAGAAAAATCCTGCAACTCTGAATCATATTTCGCATTCACGGCGTTCAATTTTTCAATATAGTGCTGATTTAAATTTTCAATCTGCTCTTTATATTTCTGGTCAACATCGGCGATTTTTTGCTGCAATTCCACAAGCCGAGAATCATTTTTTCCATCCAAAGAAGAAATCTGCGTTGAATATTTTTCTTTAATCTGCGCAATTTTTTCATCAGCATTTTTATTGAATTCTTCAGTTTTTGCGTTGTAATTTTGCACGAGTTCTTCAATTTTTTCTTTGTACTGCTTTGAAAGTTCAGAAACCTTTGTTTTAATATTTGCCGCAAGCTGATTCATATTCGAATTGAAAGCGTCCGAAACTTCTTTTGTTTTCGCCTGAACGCTCGTGTCAATTTCCTGCGATTTTTGATTAAATTTTTCAGAAAGATTTTTTATCTCTTCATCATATTTTTTTTCAAATTCAGAATATTTTTGCAAATTCTTTAAAGCAAATTCTTTAAAATCAGATTCAGTGTCGCCTTTAACAGTTTTTATTTTTTCCTGCATTGCATCATTATTCTGATTTATTTTTTCATCTAAAATTTTATAATTTTCTTCAAGATTTTGAGTCAGCGTTTTACAATTTTCTTCCAAATTCTGATTTAAAACTTTGTAATTTTCCAGAATATTCGATTTTAAATTTTTATCATTTTCCGCAATCTGATCCTGAAGAATTTTTTGACTTGACGAAATCAACGAATTTATTTCTTTTGTAAACGAATCAGCACGATTTTGCGCCTGGTCACTCAGATGCTTAAACGCTTCATCTTCAAGTTTATTGACCTTTTCCGATGCCGAAGAATAAACAGAATTAATTTCCGTCTGGAATGCCACAAACGATTTTTTCGCGTCCTCTTCAATTTTTGAAAGTGTTTCCGAAAGTTTTTTATTTTTCAGCGTATTTTCCTGAATAAACTGATCGTTTTCTTTTTTATATCGCTCTAAAAGATTTTTTCCAAGAATTTTTAATTTTTCTTCATTTGATTTATTAAAATTTTCCGTAATCAGCGGAATGTGCTTTTCAATATTTTCAATTTGAGTTTTCTGCGCTGCAAGTTTTTTAAAAAAATTGTCGATTAGCAAAGATTCTTTTTTTACCTGCTCAAGATTTTCTTCAACATCGGCAGTCATATTTACAAGTTCTTCGAGGGCATTATCGTAACTTTTAATTCGCGTTTCAATATTCTGAACTGATTTTGAATCTTTTTCCACATTGCTAGTCAATTCTTTGAATTTTTCAAATTGGGCCTCAAATCTTTTTACAGCCGCTTCAGCCTGCATATTTCCGGTGGTAAGATCGGCTTTCATTTCCGTAACTTTATTAATCTGACTTTCAAAAAAAACTCTGAATTCTTCCTGGCGTTTGTCGGCATATCTTTTAACTTTTTCGATTTGACTTTCACGCTTTCCGATTATATAAAATCCGTACGAAATTCCGATTGAAATTACAGCGGCGATAATAATTGTAATAATTTCCATTTGTTCCCCACCCTATTCAGACTATTCTAACACAAATTTTTGCAATTGACGATACTTCGAAAAACTAAAATCGGCCTCTTTAGCCTTATGCTTCCCAAAGTAGGCACATTTCATTTTTGCATTTTTCGCACCTTTCACATCATATTTTTTGCTGTTTCCAACGAATAAAATTTTTTCAGGTTCAACACCTAATCGTTCTGCCATTTTTAAAAACGAAAACGGATCTGGTTTTAAAGCCCCAAGATTTTCAGTTCCAAGGATTACATCGCAATATTTTTTTAATCCCCAAATTTCACCTTTTTGTTCCGGCGGAAAATCTGAAAGAAGTGCAATTTTTAATCCGGCTTCTTTAAACTTTTTAAAAGTCTCCGGAACATCTTTTTCGCAAGGGATTTTTTCAAAATATTTTGAAAGCCCGGAATAAACATTTTTATCAAGCATTTTGTAGGCCTTTTCCGTTGAGCATTTTAATCTTTTTGCCATTTTTTCAGCCTGAACTTCATAAAAATTTTCTAACGGAAGAAAACCGTGCATTTCTTTTCGCACCAAACCATATTTTAAAAAGAAAAACGGACGAGTTATATAGTGAAAAATCGCTCTAAAATGAATCTGCCACTGAGCGTATAAAGTTCCATCAATATCAAAAGCAACTGCTTCAATTTCACCAAGATTTTTTGTAATCACGTTATTTCCTTATTATGCTATATTCAAATTTTGCGTATCCATCAGTTTGGGCTTTCGCAAAAATCCATTTTGAAATTTGAGATTCGACTTCATCTTTTATAATCTGAGTTAACGACGAACTCGGAGTAAAAGTAATTCCGCCACGAGGAACAGAACCATCGCTCAAAATTTTAAACTGAATTATCACCGTTCGAGAACTATCTAAAGTTTTTGCCGCTTGTTCAGATATTATTATAACCGGTTTTTTAGGTTCTAGCAAAATTCTTGCTTCCCCATTGTTCAATTTTACGGTCATCTGCCCATTTACATTTTTTTCTGCACTGATTTTTTGCGTTGTTGTAACATTTTCCGAAACTGAAGACGAAAAAGTGCTTTCCGCGATTTGTTTTAAAGCATTTGCCGTTGATGAAGAAACCGATTTTTGCGTTTCTTTTTGTGCTGAACTTGAAATTTCCGCTTTTTGATTTTCAGAAAAAGTTCCCGCCGTTCCCGACAAGGCCTGATTTGAAGACAAAATTTTATTCTGAGTCGTTTTTGTTTCCGTTTTAGAAGAAGTCGTTACACTTTCAGAAAAGGCATTTTCGTTCCATTCAGTTTTTTTCGCCGAAGTCAGCTGTTCTTCCATCAATTCTTCAAGCGATTTTTTATAAACATATTCTTTTTTAGGCGGATTTTTTACGCTTTCACTGGAATTTTGAGTTTTTGGTTTTGAAACCGCCGGCTTTGGAGGCAAAGTTTTTGTTTCCGAAACTTTAGGCTTTTGCGTATTCTGATTTTGAGGCGTTTTCGGTTTTGAAGTTTCAGTTTTTTGCGATTTTTTAGGAAGTTCAGTTTTTTTAGGCTGAACAGTTTCTTTTTTGGGAAGTTCTTTTTTTACTTCCTGATTTGAAGATTTTTTTTCTTCAGCTTTTACCGATTCTTTTTCCTGTTTTTGAACAACCGGATTTGGCGCAAAAGAAATTTTTATTTCTTTAAATTTTGGTTTATTTTCGATTTTTATACATGCAAAAGAGATTGTTAAAATTATCCAGAATAAAACAGTTACAAACATCGCAAAAAACGACGCTTTTTTTTGAAGAGAAGCATTTTTTAAATCAAATTTCTGGCGTAATTCTTGTTTTATCATCAGCGTTTTTCAACCGTTCTAAGATTTACAGCGGAATAACCATTTTTTCGAATTTCATCAAAAATGCGAACAATTGTTCCGTTTGTAACTTCAGAATCTGCTTCAAGCGTTACAGGAAATTCTTCTTTTTTAATCTTTTTAGTATCAAAATTTTTTAATTCCTGCGAAAGATTTTCAAAATCCACTTTTTTATCATTAAAATAAAGCGAACCATTTTTTTCAGCAGTAATTGTAATCCCAAGATTTGAAGTATTTTCTGCGGTTACACTCTGCGGAAGTTTTACACTGATTCCCGGCAAAACTGCAAAAGTCGTTGAAACTAGAAAAAATATAATCAACTGAAAAACGACATCGAGCATCGGCGTCATATCAACAGTCGATTTTAAATCTCTTCTTCGGTTTTTAAATTTCATATTTATCTTCCCTTCCAGAAAGACGGATTAAAACTGCTGTAATGTCGCTCTGCATCTGAGAAATTCTTCTGTTTAATCGCGAATTGAAAAAATTAAAAAAGATTACAGCCGGAATTGAAACAACCAATCCACCAACAGTTGTAATTAACGCTTCCCCGATTGCAGCAGCTAATGCCTGAGGATCTCCCATTGCCCCAGAATTTCCTAAAACGCTGAACGCCTTAATGTTTCCGGTTACAGTTCCTAAAAGACCGAGCAAAGTTGAAATATTTGAAATCGTTCCAAGCGGAGTTAAAAAATGTTCGTAATGCGGAAGAACCATATCAATTTCTGATTCAATTAACGCTTCCAAATCTTTTTCATCGTAAGAACGGCACTGAATCGCTTTTTTTATAACAGTTGCAGTTGGAGTTCCCGCTTCTTCGCAACTTGCCAAACAAGATGAATAATCTTTTGTAGTTAAAAAACTTTTTAATTCGAACATTAATTTTGCATCTCGTTTTTTTGTAACATAAAAATAAAAAAGGCGCTCTATAATTATAAAAGTCGCAAAAATTCCGCACAAAATAATCGGAATCATTAAAGGGCCACCTTTCACAATATAACTAAACATTTTCACTCCTATTTTGATTAAAAATTAAATTTTACAACTAAAGAAACTCTTCCGCCACGCTGAATGTATTCGCCTGCATAAACGCGTGAAGTTTGCGAAATTAATTTTACAATATCATCGGCATTAATAGCAAGACGAATTGCCGAGGTTACTCTCAAAAATGCAGAAAAATCTAAAATCGGAACGCGGTCATAATTTTCATCAAAATTGAACAAAACTCGCGCATCAAGTCCAACTTTTGAATTTTCAGACTGAAGCGAAACCGAAGTGCCTAAACTATTTTTGTATTCAAGTGCCGGAACATCAAGCCAAAACGAAGAAAAATATGTATTCATCGTAAAAATTCCCACCTTCAAAGAAAAACCAAAAATCGTATTAAATTGCGTTAAATCAGATTTATTAAAAATGTACTGACTTGCAAAATTGCTGTTTATAATAGAAGAATCTGTGTTATAATTCGGTTCAAATCTGCCATTGTCAAGCGCAGTTTTATAAAAAGTGCCTTCACACAAAAGCGAAAAAGCATTTTTAATCGGCAAAGAAAAGTTTAAATGTGCAAACCAATCCGAAGTTTCGCCAGGCAAATCGCACAACGAAGCAAATTTGTATTTTTGTTCAAGTTCGCTTGCAAGAAAAGTTTTAGATTTTAATCCCCCACTCGCAGACAAAATCACATTTCGTGTAGAAAGCGGCGTTTTAAATGTAAAATCAGTGCCCGCCTCAAACGGAAAAGAAAGCCCTGAATCATTTTGAACATTTCCAAAAACAATCCCGGATTTTAAAAATAATTTAACCAAAGAAGATTTCCAGCTGAAATCAAGCAAAAATTGTGCACGATTTAGATTTTTTTCATTTTCAAACGAAGAATCCAAATCGCTTTCAAGCAAATAATTTCCGTTTAATCCAACTTTAAAAGAATCATTTTTCCAACCAAAATCAAAAGAAGGATTCAGCGTCAAAACAGAAACTTTTTTCAAATACGACAAAATCGCATCTTTCACGCTATCTTCGCCAACCAGATTTGCAAAACGATTGTACCACTGGCCGCCCAAATCCAAATCAAGATAAAATCCGTTTTTAACCTGCCACAAAAAATCGACATTTGCGCCAAGATTATTTTTTGTAACATCGCTCAAAACTAAAGATTT
>CAVHIX010000010.1:0-18996 GCA_963636135.1 Anaerovoracaceae bacterium | reverse complement strand
TTTCTGGGGTTTGGATTATAAAAAATGCCCAGAATTTAAGTTTAGAAGCGATTAACATTTTAAAGGATTTAGCAAAAGAAAAATTAAATTCAAAAATCATTTTCTGTTTTGATAATTCAAAAATTGAAAATTCTTCGCAGAATGTAATTGAATTTGTTGATTTTATAAGTCGTAATTCGAATTTTTACGAAATCAACGACGATGAAGAACAGTTTTTGAGCGTTCAGGAAAAATCTTCACAAATCGATTTTCAAACTTTGTACAATTATTTAAAATCTTGCAGATTATTTTTAGATTTGACTCAAGGCGTGGAAATTTCAAAATGGATTAATTCGAATATTGAAAATCTTGATATTTCAAGCCGAAAAAAACGCTATCTTTTCTTGGAAATGGCGATAATCAGTTTTTTTAGCGGAAATATCGACGAATCTTCTTTTTATTTGAATAATGTCGTTGAAGATATGTCATTTGACGAAGAAAATCTTGCTCTCGAAGGAATGATTTATATGGTTCAGGTGATGTATGCAAAAAATGCGTTTGTGCCGGCCTTAAAATATTGCAATACGATTATTCAGCATCTGGAAAATAATAAAAAATCCCATTATTATGCGCTCGCCATCATGTGGGAATACAGAATTACGGAACGAAGCAACAGTCAGCTGGCATTTGAAAAATATAAAAAATCACAAAAACTCCTTGAAGACGCGGGCCTTTACAATAATGAATTAAATTTGGCGCTGATTATGCCGTGGCAGGAAGCAAATTCTGTAAAAGGAAACGAACTTTTAAAACCGATTGTAGAAAAAGTTATCGAAAAAGCACAAAAACTCGGAAATATGTTTTTACTTTCTTCGGCTTATCACTGGTATGGAATTTTAACTTCGCATATTCAGGGGGCGGAAAGTGCCTTTGAGTGGTATTATAAATGTAACGAAATCCGTACGCAGCTTGACGATTTTTCTTCTATTGTAAAAATCCGAAATGGAATTTCTTACGAGCAATTTATTCGTACTCATTACAAGGAAGCGTATAATTTAATTAATAGTTTTTTGGATCGTGTAATTGAAATGAACGATTACCCGGAAATTATAATTACGCTTTGCAATGTTGTAAAAATCTTTTTGTTTTCGCGACATTTTGACGAGGCCTACAGAATTATTCAAAAAATAATTTATCTTCAGCATTTGTTTGGGCTTGAAGTTGTAACTTACAATTCTTTTGTGCCGACTTACAAAGATGTTCTGATTTTAAAAATCTATATTGATTTATTCCACGGTGAAATTATTCATTCAAAAATAAATTTGCACAATCTTGAAACGAATTTGGATTGCATTACGCCTTCATTTTTGCCGTTGCTCGATTTTTGCTGGGTAATTATTTATACAAAAGAAAAAAATCTAAAAGAATCGGAAAAATATTTTAAGAGCGTAAAAAAACGAATTGAAAAATGCGGAAATTCTGTGATGTTTATGCTGAATTTTGCATATTACGAATACGCGACTGTCCTTGAAAAAAATGGATTTTTGGAAGAATCAAAAAAATATTTTGCTCAAGGCGTAAAATTTGCAAATGAAAATAATTTTGAATTCTACAAATATGAAAAATCTCAAATTTCAAGTGAAGATTATCTTTCCCGTTATGAAAATTATGAGCCGATTTTGTTAAATCTTGAACTTTTGACAGAAAAAGCTGAAAAAGAGCGATTAATGATTCAGCTTCATAAACGATTGCGCGATTCTCAGTTTTTAAATCGAATAATGAATTTTTCTTCTAATAAAATAAATGAATTCAATTATATAAATAATGTTGCGCAGGCCACTTTTGATTATATGATGGCGGATGCAGTTTTTATCGCGATAAAAGAAGGCCAAAGGTGGAAAGTTCAGGCGGCTGTAACGCGAATTGAAATTGAAAATCCGGTTGATTGCGAGTGGGAACAGCTCCTTTCTGAATCTGCGGAAAAGTCTCATTCTGGTCTCTTTTTCAGTGAAGAGCGAAAATTAATTTTTTCAAATCTTTCAAAATTTGATTTTGTGGGCGCGGTAATTATTGTTCCGTCGCAAAATATTAACTTCACAATGGAAGATTTAAGTGTAATCGATGTTGCTTTTTCAAGTTTGCAGGCTCAAATCGTAATGATGAAGCAAAATGAGCATTTGATGTTCGTTTCTTCTACCGACCAGTTGAGTATGTTAAAAAATCGTCGTGCATTGCAAGATCAGATTTCAATTCAGACGGAAATGATTCGTCGTTATGGTTCAAGACGAGATGTTACTTTTCAAACTACAATTGTTTTTATTGACTTGGATAATTTTAAATATTACAACGACACTTTTGGTCACGAAGCGGGCGACCTTTTAATTCAGCGTTTTGGATTTTTGCTTCGAAGTGTTTTCAGAAAAGTCGATTTTATTTCGCGTTTTGGTGGGGACGAATTCGTTTGTCTTTTGCCGAATACGAATTGTACAGAAGCGCGTCGGGCCGCAGAACGATTGCACGAGGCCCTTGAGAATTCTGATTATTTTGTTCCGGATTTGTGCCAGCTTTTAGGAAAAAATGTTGTAATTCCGGATAATTTAAGAATCGGTTTTTCAACAGGAATTTGTTCTAATTTTGAACTTGAAGATCAGACAAAACTTGATAATGTATTGATTTACGCTGATCACGCTTTGTATTACGCAAAAGAGCATAAAAAAGGTTCAATCGTAATTTGGGATGAAATAAAAGAAAATTTTGTAAAGCAAGATTTGTTTCAAAATCAAAAAAACACTTTAGAAAAAAAATAAAATAAAGTATAATGGCGAAATGTCTCATAAAAAACTCTCTAAAGAAAAAATTATAACTGCATTTTTGTTTTCGTCGTTTGATAAAAGTGCGGGCGCAACTTCTTTGCAGGATATTTCAGATGTTTTGCAGATTAAAAAAGCGTCTTTATACAATCATTTTGCTTCCCGGGACGAAATGTACAGCGAAACTTTAAAATTTTGTGAATCAAATCTTGAAGCCTTGAATTTTATTCCCGATGAAATGAGACAAAATCCAAAATTTGGGCAGGAATCGCTCAGTTCAACGCTAAAAAAAATTCTAAAACGATATATAAATCTTTTTGAAACTGAACCGCTTTTTCAGATTTATTCTTTTATAAATTCAGAAAAATTTTTTAACGCCCAGTCTCAGCTTATTTCAGAAAAAGAATACGAAAAAATCTACCTTGGAATTGAAGAAATTTTTAAACTTTTAATAAAAAATCAGAAATGTAAAAAAATTTCTTCCCAGGAATTAAAATATTGCGTGAATACAATTTCTTCCATTATAAAAACGCAGATTGATTTGTATTTGACGCAAAAAAAAGAAATCGTTCGCCAGAATCCTGAATGTGGCGCGGGGAGCCTTTTTGCTCTTCCAACTGATGACGATGCCTTAAATTTAATTATAAAAACTGTGGAATTCTTTCTAAAATCCTGTGAATTATAAATAGTTTTAAAGTTTTATAAGCAAACTGCCGAATATTCAAAGTGAAAATTTGTCAATTTTATTAAAGTGATATAAAATAAAATTCACAAGTTTAAATAGTCTTAATTTAAAGAATTAAATTGAGTTAATTTTCCATTTTTCCTATTGGGAGTTGCTTTATGAGATTTGAAAAAAAATTAACATTCGTTTTATTTTTTGCTCTGATTCTTTCAACTTTTGTTTTTGCGCACGGAAAAAAAGATACTGAGTCAAAATCTGTAGAAAATTTGTCGAGTTGGCAGGAAACATTTGACATTAATAACAAAAAGAAGGGTAAATACAACATTTTTATCACGGCGACTGACCTTGGTGGAAATCAGGCGGTAGACGGACCGTTCAATCTTTATGTTGACCCAAAATCTGATCTTCCGGTTTGTGGAATTACTAACCCTCATCAGGATATGCGCGTTGTAGGAAACTTGAATATTGTTGGTACTTGTGCTGATGATGATGCCGTAGATCATGTAGTTTTGATTTTGGATGGCGATGAAGAAAATCCTATTACTGCAAAAGGAAAAGAATTCTGGTCGTATTATCTTGATACCCGCGAATTAGAAGAGGGGCTTCATTCAATTAAAGCAACTGGTTATGATATTAACGGACTTGCAGGCGAATCTGTTCAGGTTACATGGAATCTTGACCGTCGTCAGCCACAGACAAAAGTTAACAATTACACAATGGGAACTTTAGTTTCTGGTACTGTAAAATTTACTGGATTTGTAAATGATGGAAACGGAATTAAAAAACTTCAGTATTCAATCGATGAAGGTAAAAACTTTTACGATTTAAAATTAAAACAGAAAAAAGAAGGTTCATATTTTGAACTTAGCATTGATACTAAAAAATCAAAACCGGAAGGGGGCCCTGCCGTTTTATGGCTTAAGGCAACTGATAATGCCGGTTCAGAAGGATTTTATTCATTCTTGTATGTTGTAGATAACGCAAAACCTGAAGTAAAAATCTTGTATCCGATTGATTTTAAAATGCCTCAGTTTGGAAAATTCGTTATTGCCGGTTATGCAAAAGACGATGTAGGCCTTTCAAAACTTGCATGGGAATTTGGTTCAGATTCTGGCGAAATTGAATTGATTCCTGGTAACCCATATTGGGGCGTTGAAATCGATTCTCGTTCAATGAAAGAAACTACTCGCAAATTTACAATTTACGCTACAGACCAGTTGGGAAATGTTCGTTCTGTTTCGCAGATGGTAAAATTAGATCAGAGTTTGGATAAACCTGTTACAACAATCACTGAACCGAATGCTCAAACTGTAATCAGTTCAGAAGATGAAGTTTATGTTCGCGGTTTTGTAACTGATGAAGACGGCGTTTCTTCGATTCGCTACCGTTTGGACAATGGCACTTTTGAAGAATTAGAAACTAAAGGTGCTTTCTACGCAAAACTTGCAGACGGAAAAGATGTTACAACTGGAAAACACACGATTACTGTAATCGGAAAAGATAGAAATGGTACTGAAGGAAATCCTGTAACTGTTGAATTTAATGTTCAAGGTTCGGCTCCAACATTCAGCGGATTAAAAGTTTTGGATCGTGATTTTACAGAAGGAATTGAAATTCACCCGGAAACAAATGCTTCTATTCAGGGAACTGTAAATTCTAGCGTTGGATTAAAGAGTTTGCATTACGAATTAAAATGGGGCAAAAACGGTTCTCTTCCTTTTGATTCTGAAGCAAGCGGAAATTCTGCGTCATTCAGTATTCCGATTAATCCGACTGGCCCGCGAGGTGTTGTTCAGTTAATTTTGAGCGCAACTGATATTGTAGACAGAACTACAACTTATCATTCAGTTTTCCTTGTAACAAATACAACAGATGTAAAACCTGAAGAACCGACTGTAGTTTTCAGTGATTCAACGATTTCGGAAAATGGCATTGTAGTTTTAAATAAAGATCGTGCAATCAGCGGATATTTTACGGGAACAAATGCCCGTTCCGTTGAACTTGTGCCAAAAACAAATATTGCAAAAGTTCGTTTAGTTTCAAATTCAATTATGGTTGAAGCCGGAAATGTCCTTGGAAAATCTGAACCGACAATCGTTCGTGTTACAACAAATCAGGGAAAAACTTTTGATTCAAAAGAATTGATTTTTGAAAATGATTCAGAAAAACCGACTTTAAATCTTAAAAATGGAAATAGTGCCGTAATCGATGTTGTTTCTTTGGCTGAACAAAGTGAATCTGGCGAAATCGCCCCGGTTAAAATTTCAGGAACTGCAAAATGTGCTAGCGGTATTGCTTCTATTAAATATCGTGTTTTGGCAGTTAAACCGGTTTTTGATAAAGGCCTTATAAAATCTATTCCTTCTGTAGAAAAATCTGATTACACGGAACTTGATGTGGCAAATAGTTTTGAGTTCACATTTGATCCGAACAGTTATGCAAAAGGAATTTATATTGTTGAAGTTACAGTTTCAAGTCCTGCCGGAAATAAAGCATCTGAAGCGGTAATGATTCGAAATATGTCACCAAATACTTCTGGAAAGCCTACAAAAGATCCGCAGTTTGTTTGGATTGAAGGCGAAGAAGTTTATTCTGCTGTAGTTTCGCAAGATAATTTAGGAAGCGTTCCTTTGTTCCAGTCTTATAAACGAGATGCAATGGTTGAAGGCGCAAATGAACTTTCTGCTTCTATTATGACAGAAGCTGGTGCGGAATTCAGTTCGAAATTTAATGTAAATAAACAGATTAATTTAAACGCATATTTTGCAAAAGTTGGGGCTAGTGATTACCGAAGTGGCCTTACAGTTCCTGTTGAATATGGTTCTTCTCCGGCTGTTCCTGTAACAATTACAGCTTATGTTGACACCCCATTAACATTGACTGGTGCAACTTACGAATTGACAGGGCCTAAAACTCCGGGCGGAAACGATAAAACTACTGGGGCTGCAACTTTAACAAAATTAGAAGATGGAACTCAGCGCTGGATTTGTGAAATTCCTTTGGTAAATATTCCAGCGAGAATGACAAATATTAAACTTTCAGTAAATGTTGGCACTTATAAAAAAGATATTTCTGGAACGATTAGAGTTGTTCGTCCGGAAGATTCAAGAAATGTTGATGATAGAGCCCGAATTTATCCGGTTGAATTAGGCGATTCTTATTACGATAGCGAAAATGAAACTTATGTTGTAAAAGCGCCTGCTCGATTTGCTTTTTATGCGAATGTTCCAGGTCCTTTGCAGAACGGATATTTGACTTCTGTTCGTGCCGGATTGGAATATGAAATTGTTGGAAAAACAATAATCGTATCTTGTACAAAAGAAGGCCTTTTTGAAGATGTTGCTGTAAAAGCCGTTGATTTGAATGGCGTAACTTACACTTCAGATTCTGTAAAAATTATGGTTGATTCCGGGGCCCCAGAGGTTGTAATTAATACTCCTCAGGTAAATCAGTGGGTAAGAAAATCTGTTCGACTTTCGGGAACTGCCGCTGATCCTTCTGGAATTAAAAATGCTGAATATTCTTTGGATGCAGGCGAAACTTGGCAGAGTCTTCCTTTATCTTTTGCTGGAAAACGCGGAAGTCAGGGGGCAACATTTAATACTCCGCTTGATATTTCTCAGGCTCCAGACGGAATTGTAAAAATCGATGTTCGTGTGTTCGATACTGGCGGTCAGGTTCGTTATGCTCGTACTGCTGCATTTAAAGATACAACTCCTCCAACTGCTGAACTTTTAGTTCCAACTGATTCGGATATTGTAAACGGCGACACGACTATGATTTTCAAAGTTACGGATAATGGCGCTGTTAATGCTATAAATTATGTTACTCCTCCGGTAAAAGGCGAAGTTAAACGATTTGAAATTGAACCTTCAAAATATGTGATTACTTCAGCTGGTTCTCCGGAACGCCCGATTAGCGATTCAATGTTGTTTGAATTTATCGATGGTTCAAATAATAAAAATACAATGGGTTCATGGCAGTTTACAGTTGATTCTGAATCGGATTTACCAAAAGTTGATATTTATCTTCCAACTTATGAAGATGTTGTTACAAAAGATTTTACGATTTCTGGTATTGTTCGTGATGATGATGGAAACTGTAGAATTTTCTGGAAAATCGACAAAAATGAATATCAGGAATTGCCGGAACCGGGAACAAGTTTTGGTATTGATATTCCGTTTACTTCAGTTACGGATAATGAACATACAATCAGTATGTATGCGATTGACTTAAACGGTGTAAAAGGCCATGTTGTTGAACGAGTATTCAGAGTTTCTACAGAGGAACCAAAAGGCTCAGTTGAATCTCCTTCAATTGATACTTCTGTAAAAGGCGTTGTAACTTTAACTGGAGTTGCTTCTGATAAAAACGGAATTGATAAGGTTTTAATTTCTGTTGATAACGGAAATACTTACAATCTTGCAGAAGGAACAACTTCTTGGAAATATACATTTGATACTCGCGTAATTCCAAACGGAACTCAGGTTGTATTCTTGCGTGTTATTGATAAATACGGAATTGAAGGAATTTATTCAAGTTTGATTAATGTTGATAACGAAGGTCCGGAAATGTCTCTTGAATTGCCGTTAGACTATTCTTCAACTGTTGGACCTGTTTTCTTTAGCGGAAATGTTTTTGATAATATCGATGTTACAGAATTGTATGTGAGCGTTCGTAGTTTTGATAATAAACCAATCAGCTCGAAAATGGCAAAAATTCCGTTCAAAAAGGATAACATTATTACTCAGGTTGTGGATTTAAGTTCTTTGGATAATGGCATTTATAACCTCGAAGTTACTGCCTTGGACAAAGCTGGAAACGCAACTCATGTAAGCCGAAATGTTCAACTTAATAAAAATAAGGAATTGGCAACAATCAATATGCTTTATCCGATAAACGGTGAGCACAAAAACGGAAATTTCAATATTTATGGTGAAATTGCTGCTGATAAAACTGTAGAAAATATTGCACTTTACATTGACGATAAATTTGTAAAAGATACTCAGTTGGCATCAACAGGATATTTCAAGTTCAGTATTACACCAGAAGATATTTCAACAGGAATTCATAAATATAGAGTCGATGTTCGTGTTGACGGCGGGAAAGTAATTAAATCTCGTGAACAGATTATCGATTACAATGCGGTGGGCCCTTGGGTAACAATTGATAATTTTGCCTTTGGTGACTTCGCAATTGAACGACCATTTATTCGCGGAAAAGCTGGATATGCTTTGTCGGAAGAAGATTCTTTGGCATTGAAAGACAAAAAAACTGCAAAAGAAGATAAAGCAAAGATTCTCTTAAAAGATGTTCAGACTGTAGAAGTTAGTTTTGATAACGGAAAATCGTTTACTTCAATTTCTAAGAAAGAAAACTGGCGTTATCGTGTTGAAAATCTTGACTTAAGAGAAGGCTATCATTTTATGCTTGTTCGCGTAACAATGAAAAATGGTGAAACTGCAATTGAAAGAACAATTATTCAGATTGATAATACTTCGCCAACAATCAGATTAATTTCTCCAAGTGAAGGTGGAAGATACAATCAGGAATTACAGTTCTCTGGTTTGACAAACGATAAAATTGGATTAAAAGATGTAACGCTTTCTTTGCGAAAAGGTGACAAATCTTCGTATGCGGTTCCATCTTTCATTCAGGGATTGTATTTGGATGTTAAATTCTGGGGTGCAACTTTGTTCGATATTGGTGCTGGTCTTACATTCTTTGATGACAATGTAAAACTTCAGTTCCAGTGGGGACAATTTACACAGAATCAGCGTAATTTGTTCAATCAATCTCAGATGCGTTACGGTGGTGACAATATTATGGGGCTTAAGATTCTTGCTACAATCGCTCGTTTGCCATTCAGTTCTATGTTTGGACGCGACTGGGAAGCAGTTTCTGCGAGCCTTGCAATTGGTGCGAACTTTACAGTATTCAACGAAACAAACTCAGGAACACCACAGATTTTGTCAGCACTTGTAGGACAGATTGAATTGCCAAGATTCCACTTCAAGAAGGCAAAGGCATTTAGTTCATTCTCATTCTACACAGAAGTTTCAGTTTGGTTCATTCCAACGGATGTTGCTTCTGGTGGCGAAGTTTCAATCAAGAATGTTGTCCCTCAGTTCTCTGAAGGTTTCAGGTTGAATGTATTCTAATTTGAGATTTGAAAATTAAAGTTTAAAAATCAGCCGGTTGTAAGATTTTGCAACCGGTTTTTTCTTTTTAATCTTCTTTTATAAACTTTTAACAAAATCTGCCGATATTCTAATTATGAGAAAATCGCTTTTTGTACTTATTATTTCATTTATTTCTGTTTTTAATATTTTTTCTAAAGAATTAAAACCGTTATACAAACTCGATGATGAGAGAGTTATAAAATCTGAAAAAAATGCAGAAGGAAAAAATTATTTAATTGCAAGTGATAAGGGCCTTTTTAAAGTTTTGCCAAACGATTCTGTGGTTCCGCTTTGGACTGAAGGCTCGGTTGAACAGATTTTAAGAGCTGAAATTAAAGATGAAAATTTAAAGTTTAAGGAAATTTGGTATTTTCGAACTGCAAAAGGAATTTTATTTTCCCAGGATTTGCAAAATTTTGAACTGAGAAATGATGGGCTTCCATTTTTGACAATAAAAGATTATGACGGAAAAAATATTTCGTTTGAAAAAGTCGTTCATCAGTTAAAAGATTTATGTATAAATCCTAAAAATCCAGATGAAATTGTAACTGCCACAAAAGACAATGTTTATCTTTCTAAAAATGGCGGCGTAAATTGGATTTCTGTTGGTTCGATGAGCAAAAATACTTCGGGGATAAAATCTGTAGCGCTCGCGGATATGCCTATTTTTGAACAAGATGGCACGATTTCTGGAACGGAACTTGTAATTTTTATGTCGCACGCAATTTTTGGTTTCAGTTATTACAGAACGAATGCGAAAAATCCTCGCTGGGTTGATGTTACAGCCGGTTTTGAAATGGTAAAAACTATGGCTTCTTCGGATGAAATTTCAGATATTTTGCCGATTTTAACGCAAACTTCTTCTGGGGTGGAATATTGCGACATTTACGCTTGTCAAACTTTTTTGCCGCGACTTTACAAATTCAACTGGCAGAAAAAAGCTGGGGAATGTATTTACAAAGAAAATGTGCCTGCAAAAACTTTCGATTCGATGACGCTTGTGGGCTCAACGATTTTGTATACTCAAAACGGCGGATTCGGTGGATTTAATATTTCAACGTTAGAAAATGTTGGCGAACCTGAAAAAACTGAAGATTGGAAAAAAATTTTTTCTTTTGTGCCGGGAAATATAAATTCTGCTTATATTCCGTTTAATAAATCAGGTTTTAAAGAAGGACTTACGCTCGGCGAACTTTGGCTTTTGTATCCGGGAACGATTACGGCGCCTTATGGGGAAATTGCTCGCGATAAAAAATGCGTTTATGCTTCGGCTTATCAGTGTAGACTTCAGGCGGGAATCGACAAATTTAAGAAAATTGTTTTGGACAATAAATGTAACGGCCTTGTAATTGATATGAAAGATGATTATGGGCTTTTGCGATATGATACAAAAGATGAAAAAGTCCTTTCTAAGGCGAAAGTTACTCAGTATGCCGTTGATTTGGATCATTTTGTTGAAGAATTTAAAAAAGAAAATATTTATCTTGTTGCGCGAATTGTAGTTTTCAAGGATAGAAATCTTTCAAAAATCGCAAACGGAAAATATGCAATCTGGGATTCAAAAAATAATAGAGCTTGGCTTGGAATTCGTGAGTACAATGATATTACAAATGAAGAAACTGGCGAAGTTACGGAAAATGTCCCAGAATATTACGATGAAAATTGGGTTGACCCTTATTGCCCTGAAGTTTGGGAATACAATGTTGCAATCGCAAAAGAATTAATTAGTCGTGGATTTGATGAAATTCAGTTTGATTATATAAGATTTCCAACAGACGGATTAAATTTGAGAAGTGCAAATTACCGCTGGAAAAGTGAAGGAATGGATAAAGAATCCGCATTGAATTCATTTTTAAAATATGCCCGCGAAAATATAAATGCTCCACTTGGAATTGATATTTATGGGGCAAACGGCTGGTACAGAAGCGGCACTCGCACCGGACAAGATGTTGAAATGCTTGCTCAATATGTTGATGTAATCGGCCCGATGTTCTATCCGAGTCATTTTGAACAGAAATTTTTAAATTACGAACCGGTTGCAGAACGAGCGTACAGAATTTATTATTACGGAACTTACAGAAATACAGTTATGGCCCGAAATAGAAGTATTGTTCGCCCTTGGGTTCAGGCATTTTATTTGAATGTCAGTTACGATCGCCAATATTACAACAAAGATTATGTTTTGCAGGAAATTTATGGCACCCGCGATTCTGTAGATCATGGTTATATGTACTGGAACAATTCTGGGGATTATTCGTATATTAGCCCGGATGTAGGCGATTCAGTTTACCCGTGGGCATCCCCTGAAGCATCTGGAGAATTTGAAAAACCGGCTTTAGGTGACCAGAAGGCCCCTCCTAAAAATTTAAATCTTTCGGCGTTTACACAATTTTCCGGAGAATATACAAAAGATTTAATAGTAGAATTTTTTGAAAATTCCAAAAAAGAAGAAGAAATTAAGAAAATTCATTCTTCTGCACCATTATTAAAAGTTGGCGGTTTTAACTAATAGTGTGAATTTTAATGACAATGAATTTGAAATTCGCTATAATCAGAATTGCAATTTTTGGTGAGCGTAAAAGTTAAGCCTCCATACTAGTAAAATTTATGGGGGGGGGGTAGTTTTTTTTGTCAGTTATATTTTTATTCTCAGGAATTTCTCTAATTTTATGTTTGGGCCTTACAGTTTTGGTAATGGCTCTTTGTAAAAAATTTTCTCTTTACGATTCAGTTTCTGCACGGAAAATTCATTCTGGAAATATTCCTCGGCTTGGCGGAATTGCGTTTGTTCTTGCATTTTTTATAAGCATTGTTTTTTTCTTCTTTTTTGATAAAAATTTTCTATTAAAAAATATGTGGCCTTTGATTGTTTCTGGGGCTATAATTTTTATTTTTGGCGTAATTGACGACATTGTAGAGTTAAGGGCGATTTTTAAACTTATAGTTCAGCTTGTTGCAACTTTAATTCTTGTTTTAAATAATTTTAAAATTCGGCAGATTTTTAACTGGGTTTTGCCTGAATATATCAGTTATTGTCTGACTTTTTTCTGGATTTTGGGAATTATAAATGCTTTTAATTTGATTGATGGGCTTGACGGTTTGTGCGGAACTTTATCTTTTTCTGCACTGATTATTTATGGCGTAATCTTTTTGAACAATAATTATCTTGAAGGAACTGCGGTTTGTTTTATTCTTGCTGCCGGCGTTTTAGGATTTTTGTTTTTCAACTGGCCACCTGCAAAGATTTTTATGGGCGACGGCGGAAGTCAGTTTTTAGGATTTATGATTGCAACTATTCCGCTTTATACAACAACTTCAAAACTTGAATTTAATAAATTTATAATTCAGCTTTTAGTCGTTTCAATTCCAATGCTTGATACAATTGCTGCGATTTGGCGAAGATTGCGCGACCATAGACCGATTATGAGCCCAGATCGTTTGCATCTTCATCATAAATTGCTGAACATTGGTTTTACAAAAACTCACGCGCTTTATCTTTTGCTTGGAATTCAGATTTTTGTTTGTTCGGTAATTTTTATTGCTTCTCGAAATATGAGTTCAAAACAGACTGCGGCACTTTTGTGTATAATTTATTGTTTTGTAATCGCGTTTTTCTGTGCAATTCACTATATAAATCGTGCGGTTTTGCGAAAAATTACGCTTGAAAACGAACTTAGAAACAGCGGAAAGATTTTGGACTATCACAAAGAAACAGGTCAGAATCCGGAAGAAGTAAAATCATCTGTAAAAATTGTTGAAGACGATGAAGAAAATTAGATTTTCAAAAATTGTAAAATAAAAGAATAAAATGTATAATTTGGTATGAAAAAAAGGATTTTCTTTTGCATTTTATTTTTTGTAAATTTTTTTGCGTTTTCTGCTGATTTATTTGTAAAAAAAACAAAATATTTTGATATAATTTATTCTTCAAAAAGTGAAGCTTCGGCTGCGGTTTTGGCGAAAAATGCTGATAAAATTTTTGACGAACTTGCTGAAATCTATCAATTGAAAAAATCGTTTCGGCTTCCGGTTACGATAAATTATGATTATCAGGTTTTTAATGCGTATTTTTCGTTTGTGCCTTTTAATCATATAGTTTTGTATGACGCGCTTCCGAATGAAAATTCCAACTTTTCTGATGAAATCTTTTTAAATACTTTTAGGCACGAATTGACTCACGCGATTACGATGAATCTTCAAACGGGATTTTGGAAGGGTGTGAAAAATGTTTTTGGTGATTCTGCGAATATTGGCGGACTTTTTGACACGACTTTTATGATTGAAGGTTCCGCTGTTGAAACTGAAAGCAAAAATGGCGATGGTCGAACGAATAACGGATTTTCTTTGCAACTTTTAAAACAGGCTAAAATTGAAGGAAAATTCCTAAAATTTTCTGAAGTGCAGGGGGCTTTGGATTTTGGCCCGGGCCGAACTGTAAGTTATATTTTTGGTGGCGCTTTTTGGGAATGGATTGTAAAAAAATACGGTCAGGAAAAATTTGCAAATTTCTGGTGGCGGTGCAGTAATTTTAGGACATTTACATATCAAACTTGTTTTAAAAGTGTTTATGGAGTTTCCTTTTTTAATGCGTGGAATGAATTTTATGATTCTATAGAAGTTCCGGAAATTGAAAAAAATCCGCTTAAAAAAGAAGGATTTTACGAGTTTGCGATAAAAAATCAGAAAGGCGAAAGTGAAATTTTATCTTCTTCAAAAAAAATGATTGCCCTTGCTGATTCGTCGAAAATTTTTATTGCCCCTAAAAATGAAGAAAGTCAAAAAATTAAAGCGAAAAAGATTTTAACTCAGAAAAATGTAAAAAATCTAAGTTTTTCAGCTGATTCAAGATTTTTGGCAGTAAATTATAATTCTTATTCTGCAAAATTTCCTAAAAAAAAGGCTTTAATTTATGACACGCAAAAAAAATCTGTATTTCATTTTAAGCAAGATGGGATTTCTAATTGCGGAATTTTTCAAAATGGTGAAAATTATTATTTTGTGGTTGAAAAATCTGGCGGAAAAGATTTTAAAAATGTTTTAAATCCGGTTTTGGCCGTTTATAAAATTGAATTTTCAAAAAAATCGAATAAAATCAAAAATCTTACGGAAGTTTTTAAGGCCAATCTTGGAAATGGAAACGCAACTTATTCTTATTGCGGAACAGAAAATGGGATTTTGTATTTTATTTTAAAAAATGCGCGCACATATTCGCTTTATTCCCTAAAAAATGAAGAGAATAATTTTTATATAAAAAAAGTTTTTGATTTTCCAGGCGGAATACAGATTCAAAATCTTTCACTTTGTTTTGAAAATATTAATTTGGGTGAAAAAGTTATTCAAAAAACTGACAAAAACGAAATTTTCACCTTTTCGTATTCTTCAAAAGAGGATTTTCCAAAGTTTGGTTTTGTAAATGTTGATTTTTCGCAGAAAAAAATTGATTTAATTTTGAGCAAAACTGAAACTTCGGGGGCAAATTTCTATCCTGTTGTGCTGAATGAAAAGGCTTTTGCATGGAAAGCAGACTTTTTTAATTATTCAAATTTTATTTATTCTGATTTTAAAAATTTTTCTTTTGCTGAACAAAATCTTGAATTTGATAAAAACTTTTTTACCAAAAAAAATGAGGCAATAAAAAATCTTTTTGAAATTGATTTTAGCGTTTTGTCTGATTCTAAAAAATTTGGCGTAAAAGATTTTGTTCGCCGTGGAACTTGGATTCCGTTTTATTCGCTTGGTTCTTCCCAGCGGATTTCAAATTCGCTTAATTCTGTGGAAACTTCGGGCGTTCCGCTTGGGGCCTCTTACATTTCGGGCTCGCCGTGGACTTTTCCGCTTTACGGATTTAGCGCCGCTTATGATTATTATTCGAATTCTGGGATTTTTACGGCATTTTTGTACGGAAAAACAGACACTTCGATTTTTAATTATAGTTCGCTTCTTTCGCTTGAAATTGACCAGGACGGCTACAAGCAGATTTTTAATCAGACTTCGTTTAGTTCAAATTTGCAAATTTTTAAAAACTGGTCTTTGGTTCTTTCGGATTCGTTTAATTTTTTACATGGCCGGCAGAATTTTTCTTCAGATGAAATGAAAACGGATTTTGATATTTTTGAAAGTTTTGCGATTCTTAGAAATCCGTCTTCAAAAAAATGGATTTTTGCCAAAAATGAAATTTCTTCACTTTTTACAAATATTCGAAAATGCGGAAGTGGGACTTTTGAACAGATTGGAATAAATTTTGGCCCGAATTTCAGCGTAAAATATTTTTCTTTGCAAACTGATTTGAATAAAAATAATTTTTTTTGTAATTTAGGCCTTTCTTTAACCGTTCAGCTTCCGTTTTTGCTCCCGATTCGCGACAAATCTTCTATTTATACATATAATTTCCCGATTTCTGTAAAGGCGATGATTTTTCCGACTGAATCGTATTTTATGGCGTTTTCTGGAAATCTTGTTCTTTTTAGTGCGGAACTTCAAAAATCGTTTAACATTTTGCCGTTCAATCTTTTGTATTTTAATCGGATTACGGTTTATCTTTTGTATCTTGCAAAGTTTTCTGATTCTACAGAAGATTCTTTTGCAATTTTTGATGCAAAAAAACATTTTTCTTCACTTTTTGATGGCTCTTTTTTGTATTCAGATTTGATTTCATTAAATTGTAAACTGACTTTAACGCCGAATTTTGGTGGACTTGCAAATTATAATTATTCAGTTTCGCTAAATGGTGCGGCTTTCTACAGATTTTACAAGGCACAAGATGAAAAACGCTTTGGGCTTTCTTTTAGTTACGCTTTTAATTTTTAAATTGAAAAAATCGCTTTTTCATAATATAATTTAAGTTCAGTTTATTCATTTTAGAGGATTTTATGGAAAAAACATTGCCGAAAATGCTTCGAGAAGCTGCTCAAAATTATTCAGAAATTGCAGCCCAATATTCAAAAAATTCTAGTGGCGTATTTGAGCCGATTTCTTATCGTGAAATGTTTCAGCTTTCGTTGGATTTTGCTGCCAGCCTTTTGGAACTTGGGGTTCAGCGAGAACAGCCAATTGGTTTAATTTCTGATAACCGAAAAGAATGGGAATACGCGAGCATGGGAATTATGGCAATCGGTGCGGTTGATGTTCCTCGAGGATGCGATGCGACTTTAATCGATTTGGAAAAAATTCTTTCTTTCACAGAAAGTAAAATTATAATTGCAGAAAATATTTCGCAGGTCAACAAAATTATTTCTATAAAATCAAAATTGCCGAGTCTTGAGCGTTTAATCTGTTTTGAAAAAATTACCGAAAACGATGTGAATAATTCGAAAAATGCGGGCGTGACTCTTTGTTATTTTGGTGATTTAATTATTTCCGGTCAAAAGTACAGAATCGAACATCCAAATCTTGTTGAAACTGAACTTGAAAAGGGCGACGAAAACGATTTGGCAACGATTATTTTTACATCAGGTACAACTGGAAATCCAAAAGGCGTTGAATTAATCCATAAAAATTTTATAACTCAGCTAGACGAACTTCAGGAACGAATTTATTTAAATCCTGGGGATCGGGCGTTGTGCTGTCTTCCGATTTGGCATGTTTTTCAGCGTTTGTGTGAATATGTAATTTTGTCGCAAGGGGCTGCAATTTGTTATTCAAAACCGGTTGGTTCAATTCTTTTGGCGGATTTTAAAAAGATTAATCCTCATCTTATGCCAGCTGTTCCTAGAATTTTTGAGGCTGTTTACGATGGAATTAACAAAAAAATGCGAAAAACTGGTGGGCTTGTAAACGCATTGTTCAACTTTTTTGTAAATGTTGCAAAAATTCATTCTGCAATGCATAGAAAAATGTTCCGTCAGAATGCTTGTTTTTCTCGATATTATACGGGCCTTTGGTGGGTTTTGTTCATTATTCCGTGGACGCTTTTGTGGCCTTTAAAACTTTTGGGCTCAGTTGTAGTTTTCAGAAAGATTCGTTTAATGCTCGGAAAGAATTTCAGGGCTGGCGTTGCAGGCGGTGGGGCTTTTCCTCCGAATATCGATGCATTTTTCTGGGCAATTGGTGTAAAAGTTGTTGAAGGTTACGGATTAACAGAAACGGCTCCGGTAATTTCAGTTCGTCCAATTGCAGCTCCTGTTTTTAGAACGGTTGGTTCTCCGATTCGTGGGGTTAAGGTTCGCATTGTTGACGATGACGGATACATTTTGCCTCGTTGTAAATTGGGTTCGATTCAGGTTAAGGGCGGAACTGTAATGCGCGGTTATTATAAGAGCCCGGAAATTACTGCAAAAGTTATGTCGAGCGACGGCTGGTTTGACACTGGCGATTTGGGTCTTCTTACAATTCATGACGAAATCGTGATTAAAGGTCGAAAAAAGGACACAATTGTTTTGCGTGGTGGAGAAAATATTGAGCCTTTGCCAATCGAAATGAAACTTGCAGAATCGCGTTATATTACAAGTGCTGTTGTTGTTGGGCAGGATGAGCGTTATTTAGGTGCGCTGATTTTGGTTGACAATGATGAAGTTAAAAATTATGCTGCCGAAAACGGAATTCAATACGACACTTACGAAAATCTTTTAAAATCAGAAGATATTCAAAAAT
This sequence comes from Anaerovoracaceae bacterium, assembly GCA_963636135.1. GTDB lineage: Bacteria > Spirochaetota > Spirochaetia > Treponematales > Treponemataceae > Treponema_D. The sequence goes on along the minus strand of CAVHIX010000010.1, from coordinate 751 downwards.
TATTTGAAATTGAAATTAACAATTTAATCAGTTCAAAAACTGGTTTTAAAATGTACGAAAGAGTTAGCAAATTCGTTTTGATTACAAAAGCGTTTGAAGTTGGCGTTGAACTTTCTGCAAAACAAGAAATTATGCGATTCAGAATTGGTGAAATTTACAAAAAAGAAATCGCTTCAATGTTTGCAGAAAAATAATTTTTTAGTAAAGTGTAAGATTCTGTCGTTGGCGAATGTGATTTTCCAGGGTTGAAGTTTTTTCTTCAAGATTTACGCTGTTTCCGGCTAAAACCTGGTCAATCGCAGAAATTAAATCGACTACAGAATCTAAAATCTGATGTTCAAATTTTAGGGCAGTGGCATTGTTTATTGGTGTTAAACTTTCTGCTTCTTCATAACATTGTAAAATTCGTGGTTTTAATTCGCTGTATTCTGAATTTAATTTTTCTGATTTCCGAACTAAATTTTCAAGTTGCGCCTGGGCATTATTAATCCAGCTTAGGCTGTTCGTTTTTGCCGGCTGAATTTTTGTGCGCTGTTTGTGTGTTGTCGACAAAAAAATGAACGAAATATTTACAATATAAATAAAAATTATTACAAGAGAAGCGATAATTAAAATATTTTTGCTGATAAAATCTATATATTCAAAAATATTTACGATTCCGATTGTTAAAAAAAGCGACACTTGGCTGATTAAAAGCATCATTCCTAAAAAACTTTCTTTTCGGAGGTCGCGGGGAATAAATGCTGAAATG
>CAVHIX010000009.1:3980-19183 GCA_963636135.1 Anaerovoracaceae bacterium | reverse complement strand
CAGCGAAGTTTCAGATTTTTCTAAATTGTATTTAAAAGCGTAAAATTTATTCTGAATTTCATAAATTTTTTCTTCGGCTTTGCTTAAATTTTCCAAAGGTTTTAAAAGACGCGAGTTCTGTCTTTGAAGTAAAATTATTTTTTCTTTCCAAAAATCGTTTACAATTTGTTCGTTCATTTTTTCCTCTAATTTATTGGCAAAAAAGTTGCTTTATTTTTCGGGAGCGAGTTTATCCAGCCTTTTGATTTTTCGTACGAAAGACGATTGTCCAAAATCCACAGAATGTTTAACGGTTTTAAAAGTTTTGGAATGGGCCCTTCGCCGTCGGTAAAAATTATCATTCCGCTGTAAAGGGCAGTTTTTTGCGCAAAAAAATCGATTGGCACTTGAAAATTTGTTCCGCCGCGCCCTTCAATCTGAGTTAAATCAATATTTTTTGTAAATTTAATTGGAGTTGAATTTTTTAAATTCACATCAAAAAAGATTAAGTCGATTTTTTCGATAATCCCCAAGAAAAAGAAATTTTTTATCGCTTTGTAAAAATGTTCAAAACTTTCGTCTGTGATTGACCCGGAAACATCGACCGCGATTAAAACATTGGCCTTTTTTTCGTAGCGACTTCCCATTTGCAAAAATCCGAACCGGCGACTTGGGCGCATTCTAGTTAGATTTCTAACATTCGAAGCGATATTTTGCCGAAATTGTCCGAGCGCTCTTCTGTAATCAAATGAAAAATCCGTATTTTCTTCGAGTTTTCGCGTTAATTTTCCGCCGATTGAACCAAATCCGTTTTCAATTTGCGCTTTTAAAATCTGATTTTGAATTTTATTTTGCGCTTCTGTATTTTCTTCCCAAAGTTCAGTTTCTTCGTCCCCCGGAATAGAAAAATTTTCTAAATTTTCAGTTGAGCCTGCGTTTTCACTTCCCGCAATTGAAGTTTCCTGAATTAAAAATAAGATTTTTTTATACCATTGCTCAAAAGTTAAATCGTCAATCGTGGTTAAATTTTGTGTTTTTTCGTCAAATTGCAGATTTTTTAAGAAAAATTTTTCTTCATCAGTTTGGGCCCATTTTTTTCCGAGCGGGTATTTCAAATTTTTAAATCGTTTGCTCTGAAAAATAAAATATTCAACGCCCGCAGTTTTGTATTCCGATTTGTAAAGCTGATTGATTGTAATGTCGCTTGCAAGAAGTAAAACACCTCCCTTGCAGTTTGCCGGCCGCCTCGAATACGGATGAAAAAGCAAAATTCTGAAAACTTCGATTTTTAGCGCTTCTTCCAAAAGTTTGTCGTTTAATTTTTGGCATAAAAGATTTGAATATTCGATTCGCAGCGCGCCAGTTCTAAAAGGAACAGAAAGATTTTCGTTATTCAAAATTAAATGCGTTGAAATTGCTGAAAAAAGAAGCGGTTCTGAATAAAACCATGAGGCCTTAATTTTTTTTATGCGTTCTTCAGTGTTCATTTTACGAAACGAAATCTAAAATTTTTTTGTACAGATTTTTTGCATTTTCCGCGATAAAACAAAGCGTTTTTGGAAAGAATTTTGAACTGCAAAGCGAAATAAAATGACTTTTCAACTCTGAAGAAATATTTTCCAAAAAATCAAAATAATTTTCCAAGTTTTCAGCAAAAACATTTTTTTCTGATTCACTGATTTCTGAATTTTCTAAAAATCTAAAAATTGAATTATTTAAATCTGAAAATTCTATGCTAGAAATTTTTTCTAAATCTTTTTTACATTTTTCAAAATCACTTAAAATTTTTTTTGCGGACGGCACTCTTTTTTGCTGAACAAATTTAAAAAATTCCGCGGTAATCGAATTTCCTAAAATCCCGGAAATCAAAATTTTACAGGAATCGTTTAAAGTTTCAAATTTTTTTATAATTTCGCTAGTTCTGTGCCAACTTCGCCGGTCAACAGTTCGTTCTAAGTTTGAAGTTTGAATTTCATTTTTATTCGAGTCAAGGCATTCAGGATTTTCACTGATGAAATCGATTATTCGCCCGTCAATTCCATTATTTTTTGCCCAAAAAAGCCAGTCTTCAACTGAAGGCGAAAAAGTGTAAATGTTAAATCGTGAAACCAACGCCGGATCCAAATCCGTAAGCTGATATTCGCTACCATCGTTTACCGCGCTAATAATTCTTGAACTCTTTGGAAGCGACTTTCCCGCGAGTTTGCGATTCAAAGTCAAATCCATAATTGTTTGCAAAACTTCCGGGCGGGCACGATTTAATTCATCCAAAAAAAGAACAATTGGTTCATCGTCAAGCGGAAACCAGTACGGAAGCAAAAATTCTGTTTTGTGCGTTTTTTCGTTTTTTTCCGGAAGCCCGATTAAATCTCCAGGATCGCTCATTTGGCCTAAAAAAAGAGTTACAACTTTACAATTCTTTTTTTTGTAAAAATTTTCCAAAATTTGCGATTTTCCTATTCCGTGTTTGCCGACGAGCATAATATTTTGTTCAGCCGGCGTATTTTCAAGAATAAATTCGAGTTGTTCAGTATTTACAGTCATATTTTTACCGATTAATTTTGATTAAAAAGTGCTACTATTTCGTCTTTGTGTTTTTTGCCTTGAACATCAACCGGGAGTGATTCCACAAATCGCCATTTTTTCGGCAAAACGACATTTTCAAAATATTTCATTAAAAAATCGTGAAAATATTTGTTGATTAAAAATTTTTCTGTATTCTGGAATTTTTCTTTTCCTTCTTTGTTTAAAACAACAGCCGCTGCCAAATACTGACGAACATCATTTGAAAGAGCGACAACTTTTACATCAGAAACGAGCCCGGATTCCAAAAGCCGATTTTCAACTTCTGTGGTAGAAATTCGTTTTTCTTCTATTTTAATGATTGAATCTGATCTGCCTTTTAAAATGAATTTTCCATCGTCAAAAAATTCTGCTAAATCTGCAGTTGCAAATCCTTCTTTATTTTTAATGTATGGCGAAATGATTCTCAAACATCCATCGTCCCCAAGCCACAATTTTGCGTTATCGAATGGCGTGAATTTTGCACCGTCTACACTTTGCTGTCGGTATGCGATTCCGCTAGTTTCTGTTGAACCGTAAACTTCTAGTGGGCAGAATCCGAAAACTTTTTGCGTTTTTTTAGCGACTTCTTCTGAGCATGCGCCGCCACTTGAAAAAATAAAAGGCGATTTTAAAGGCAAACTTTCAACCAATTCTACAGTTCGTTTTAAAAATGCTGGAGTTGCGATAATCATATATTTTTCATCGTTTAATTTTTCAAATTCTTCCGGAAAAGTAATTCTAGTTCGTCTGAATGGAACGCCCAGAGTAAACGGAAGGGAAGAACCGAACAAAAATCCGTAAATATGATGTTGGCTAACAGTTGTGACTAATTTTCGGCTTGTAAATTCTTTTGCCCATTTTGAAATGATAAAATCATTGTCTTTTTCAAATTCAGTCATTCGCTGCAAAACGGCCTTTGGTTTTCCGGTTGAGCCAGAAGTGTACATTAAAATCTGTGTTTCATCAGAATCGATTTTAGGGGTATCTCTAATATATTCTTTAGAAAGATTTGGATTTTCTTCGATTATTTTTTGAATTGAAGTTGCGTTTTCAACATTCTGATCTGTTAGAAATCCTGTATTTTCAGTTTTAATTTCTTTTATAAAATTTTCAGAAATATTTTGCGTTAATAAAATTCGTTTTTTTGTCTGCAAAAGGGCAACAAATGTGCAGATGAAATACCAGTAATCCTCGCAGTGTAAAATCCAATCCTGATTTTCGCTTTCGTTTAAGAATTTTCGCATTTTTGCTGATTCATTTAAAAAATCGAGCCAGGTTTTGTACTTTTTTGAAGAATAGTTTTCTTCAAAACACATAATGTAATCGTCTTTTCGCGAATCTGCGTTAAATTTTGTAAAAGAAAAAGATTTAATCATTTTTTTATCCACAATTTTTCTGATTATATATTCAACAACAAAAAGCGTTCCCATCAAAATATAGGAAATCCCCCCGTTGTAGACCGACCAAATTTTATCGTTTAATTCTTCGCTGCCAAAATTGTACAAAGCGGTAAAAGTTGCAATCGTTCCATTTAAAATAAAAAACGCGCACCACACAATTGTAACTTTTTTGCAGTAATTTTCTACCTGTTTTTCAAAAGAAGATCCTTTTACGGATTTGTCGCCCAAAAGTGCAAATCTGAAAATAATGTTCGGTTTAAAAATCAGGGAAGAAGCAAAAACGAAAAGCATTGTTGCGCTGATTACAACTGAATAAAGTTTTAAAAAGATTTTTGAATTAAAAACGAAGCATAAAACGCCTAACAATAAAAAAAGCGCCGAACTTAGCAATGGTCGCCAGTCTAGCGCTTTTGTTTCTTTTTTATCATTAGATTTTTTGCCTGTAGTAGAACTTAAAAAAAACGCTCCACCTAAAGCAACAACGCAAAGCGATAAAATCCTGACTGGCATTTTTAAAATTACAAGCATTGTAAAAACAACAATCGGATAAATCGCCATTAAAACATAAAAAAGAATTTTTAATATTTTTTTCATTATGCCATGTAAGGAACTAATGCGTCTACAACATCCTGAAGATTTTTTACAGTCTTGAAAATTGCAGGATCGATTTTAGTATCGCTTGGCATAAATTCCTTCATTTTTTGAATTAAGTCAATTGAATCGATAGAATCAAGTTCCAAATCATAGAACAAAGTTGCTTCTGGAGTGATGTCTCCTTCATCGATTTCAAATTCATCAACAAGAATAGTTTTTAATTTGTTAAAGATTTCGTCTTTTGACATTTTTTATCCTCTCATATTTGTAATGTATTGAGCAAGTGCATCAACAGATGCAAAATGTTTTTTGTTATCAGCACTATCAGAAGAAAATTTTATTCCGAAATGCTTTTTTAATCCAACTCCAAGTTCAAGTGCATCAATAGAATCTAGCCCTAATCCTTCTCCGAAAAGTGGTTCAGAATCAACGATATTTTCTGGTTTAATATCTTCTAACTCAAGGGTTGAAATGATAACTTCTTTAATTTCTGTTTTTAAATCTTTATTATCCATTTGTACCTGCGAATATTATTTAATCTTATTGTAAAAACTGATAAAAATCAACTGTAAACGCATTTTTTTGTTACTTTTTGATTAAAATCTTGTTTTTGTACCCCTTATTTTTTGACTTTATTTTTTATAGACATTGATTATTCGATAGTTTATACTATTTAGTAAGTCTTATTTATAAAAATTTAAGTTTGGAGTTATAATGAAGAGATTTTTTGTCCTTTTATTTACGGTGTTTTTTTCTTCGGTTTGTTTTGCACAATCGGCTGATTATGTTACAAAAATTTTAGATTCAAAAGAATCGACTTATGGTCAGGTTTCGTATTTGGTCTCAGTTTATAAAAATTTAGTTCCAGAAACGGCAACAGAACAGGAAGCTGTAGAAAGTCTTGTTAATTCCGGGTTGATTAAAAAAAATATTAATGCGGAAAAAACGATTCGTGCTGATGAGGCGGCTTTTCTTTTTGCAAAAATTTGGAAATTCGATTCGAGTATGATGTTTAAGCTTTCTAAAGGTTCGCCTCGCTATGCTTTTAAACAATTTAAAGCAGATGGCGTTCTTCCTAAAAATGTGAATCCTGGTGACATTCTTTCTGGGGAACAAGTTTTAAATATTTTTACTTTAGGCACTTTGAAATATGGAGAGTAATATGAAAAAAAGTATTTTAATTTGTTCGGGCCTTTTTTGGGCGTTTTGCAGTTTTGCAGGCGAATGGGGAGGCACTTTTTCAAATCTTACGGAATTTGCCGGAAAAGAAAGCGATTTAAAATTAATTCAGAAAGATGGCGTTTCGCTTTGGGGAAAACTTCCTATTTCAAAAGATAATGAATCTTATTTGTATGGCGATATTTCTTACAATTTTAAATATGACGGCCAGGATGATTCACTTCGTTCTATTAATAACATTCTGAATGTGAATAATTTGAGTGCGAATTTCAATTGGAAGATTGGTGAAGTTTCTAAAATCCAACTGAAAGCGGGGCGATTTTCGGTTGTAGACGGAACTTCTTCGATTTTTACACAAAATTCTGACGGAATTCTAGCCGGATTTAAAAATGATAAAATCAATTTTTCAGTTTTTGCAAGTTATACCGGATTTTTAAACAGCAAAAGCACGGAAATGGTGGATTTAACTTTGTTCGGCCTTAATTCAGATTATACAGAATCAGACAATGATTTTTACACTTTTGCGGCAAAATATATTCCAGTTTCGGTTTCGGTAAAAGTTCCGTTTAGAGCGCAAAATTTTATTTTTCAGGGGTGGGGCGTTTTTGATGCAAACGGTTCGAACATAAATCGTTTTTACGCGACACTTGGCCTTAACGGATTTTTAACTCGGCATTTCAGTTATAATTTGGTTTCTTCATTTGGAAGTCGCAATTTTGAAAATATTTCAAATCTTTCAAAATTAAGTTTTTCTACACTTTGGGGAAATTTTATTTTTTCTCTTAATGGCGTTTATGCTTCCGGGGAAAATGGCAAATTTTCTTCCTTTATTGGCGTTACAAAACAGAGTGCGATTTATGCAAAAAATAATACAGAATATTCGGGTGTGATTTTAGCCGGATTTAACGCAAGTTATCTCTTTGGAAAAATCGTGAGCGTTGTCGGTTCGTTTGATACAGTTTTTAATGCTCAAAATGAAGTTGAATATCGTGGCGTTCAGGCAAAAGCTGGCATATTTTGGAATATTTTTTCAGATTTAAGATTAGGTTCTTCAGTTCGTTATTTTATTGCAAAAGAAAGTGAACAGAATAAATTAACTGTAGATTTGGCATTGAATTTTGTATTCTAATTTGGGGGATTTATGAAAAAATTAATTTTTTTAGTTTTAGGTTTAACAGTTTTTTCAAGTTTTGTTTTTTCGCAGGCAACAGTTGTTTCAGTTTCAGGGAAAGTTGAAGTTCAGCGTGGCGGAAAATGGGTTTCGCTAAAAGCCGGAGATGAAATTTTGCAAGGTGAATTATTAAACACGGGATTCAAATCTGAAGCGGTAATAAAATATCAGGGTTCTGTTATGAAAATGGGGCCAATGACTCGTCTTACGCTTGAAAAATTGTCTTCTGGTAAAAATAAAGATTCTGTTTCGGCATATTTGAGAAGTGGTTCTTTGCGATCAAATGTAAGCCATGCAGGCAAAAAAACGCAGCAAACAACTCGAAGTGCGGTTGCAGTCGCTTCCGTTCGAGGAACAGATTATTTTATGACTTCTTCGGGATTAATTCAGGTTTTTGAAGGGGCAGTTGATGTTTTGTCTGCTGCAAAATTTAATCCGGCAGATTTTGGAATTGAATTTCCTGCGGACGGAAAAAAGGGCGCAACTCCAGAACAGGTTGCAGCATTTGAAGATAGGGCACCTGAAGATGGACTTTCAAATCCGAATACGGCACCAGGGGATGTAAATCCGTTTATTCCAGATTCAATTTTGGTTCCGGCGGGTTATTCAGTTGATTTTTTTGGAAATGAACAGACTCAGGTTCAGACTTTAAACGAAACTTTTTCTTCTTATGAAAAATTTACTTCACAATTTAATCCTCAAGACGATTCTGAAAATAGCGATCCTTTAAATACTCCGATTGATGTTCAGCCTGTGTCAAATTCAGAAAAAGGCACGCTTTCAATTTCAGTGGAGATTTCTGAATAATAAATGAAAAATATTCTTAAATTTGTATTGCATTATTTTTTAGTGATTTTGATTTTTGCTGTCGTCGGGATTTTTTTTAATTTCTTGTATGACAGCAGTTTGCGTTTAGTTGCCGGCCAGGATTTTGTTTTTGACAGTTTTTCGCTTGTAAAAGGATTTTTTATCGGTTTAAAACTTTCAATTATTTTTTCGGCGTGTTTTATGTGCCTTTACAGAATCCGTACCGGGGTGCGCAAACTTTCGCTATTTTTTGCATACATTTTTTTAGGAATTTTTTCGTGGGGAATTTTTTATCCTGCAGTTTTGTTTTTTGAACAAAAAGTTTCTTACAAACAGAAAACGATTCAAACGCCGCTTACAAAATCTTATTTTCGCGAAACAGATTCAAAAATTGTTTATTTTGTTACGGATCAAACGGAAAATAATGCCACAATTATCAGCGTAGAAAAATCTTCGCCATCTGAACAAAATGTAACTTTTGGAAATGAGATTTTGTCCCCGGATTTTATAGAAAGTTCAAAACCTTTTAGCGACCCTTTGATTAAAAAAAGTTTTTCAGATTTTCCGAAACAGATTTTTTCGCCGTTTTTGCAGATTTTTGATTCTTCCGTTATGGCAATGAAAGGAGGGCTCTTTTCGGCGTTGAATTTTTTGTCGTTCGCGTTTTTGCTTTATTCAATTTACGGATTTGTAATTTTTAGTTCCTGGAAATTAATTGATTTTTGTATGATTTTTTGTTCAACTGCACTGATAATCGCTTTAAATTCGTTTTATTATCTTCCGGCGTTTAAAAATGTTCATTCTTTAATTGAAAATTCTCATTTTGGCATTCCAGGAATTGAAATTGTTCATTCAATTTTAAATTTAGCAGTCGGCTTACTTTTGATAATTTTTGGTTGTATAATTTATTTTGTTCGTAGACGGAAATTATAATGAAAAAATCGATTTTAATTTGTGCAAGTTTTACAGTTTTTTCTTTTCTTGTGTGTTTGATTTCAGGGATTTTTTTGGTAAGCGTCCCGGATTTCGTTTTGGAATCTTTTAAAAAATCGTATAAAATTTTGTCGATTTTGCAATTTTTCTTAAAAATTCTTCCGGCAATTGTTGCAACTGGTTTTGTAATCGGACTTGCGGTTTGGTTTGGCCTAAATCCGGAAGGAAGCAAAACTCGATTCAGCAGTGCAATGTTTTCGCGTTTTAAAAAAGTTTTGTGTTTCGCGCTCGTTTGTACTGCCCTTTTTACATTCAGTGTGCTGATTTTTATTCCGCTTGTAAATACAAAATTAAATTCCTATTGTGAAATAAAACCGCTGATTTTAGAATATCAAAATCTTTCGCAAAAACTTTTGGGTGAAGAGCAATATGGTTTGGCGTCGTTTTATGCTAGAAAAGCGTACGAAATCGACCCAAAAAATCAAGAAAGTTACAATTTGCTAAAAGAAGCTGAATTAAAAGAATCGGAAAGTAAAAATAATGAAAAACCGATTGTTTCAGAAAATTCGCAGAGTTCAAAAAATCGAAATATTCAAAAACGACTTTCTGCAAATCGGCCGTATGAAGTTTTAGAGCTTTTAAAAGTTGCCCGTCAGTGTTTGGCTCAGGAAGATTATTTTGGCGCGCATTATAATGCAACTCAAGGATTAAAAATCGTTTCCAGCCGCGATATGAATGTTAGCGAATTAAAGCAGATTGCCTCCGAAGCGTGGAACAAACTTTCGTTTATGGGCGAAAAAAAATTAACTGAAGAACAAAAAATTTTTGCAAAAAAACTTGAAGGCTATTCTGCACTGATGAATGGCGAAAATTTAAGGGCCTATTACATTTTTAAGGGCCTTTCGCAAAAATCGCGTAAACTTTCGATTGATATTGATGTTGTAACTTATCTTCAGGCGGCGGAAAATCTTGTAAAGGAAACATATTTTTTTACGGATGAAACATACAATTTAATAGGATTTGAAAAATATAACAATGTAAGTTTTTCTGTGCAAAAAAAAGATGGAACAAAATTGGTATTTTTTGTAAAAGGAATAACGCCAGTTTTTAGTGCTTCGGAAAATGTTTTGTATTTGCGCGATCTTACAGTTTTTGAAATTCAAAATGACCAGATTAAAGGCGGATTTTTTGATTCGTATGCAAAACTGGTTTCGTTTGACACTGATTTTTTTGACGAAGAAACGAAAAAGGGGCTTGGAATTGAAAAATTTAAGACAATTCCGTACATTTTGTTAAAATCCGTTGACCGAAAAACTGAAGGCGTGATGTCGCTTCCAAAAAAAATAAAAAATCTTCCGTTTAATGAAGAAAAATCGTTTGAACTTTTGCCAATTGATTTTAAAGATTTAACTTTGATTCAATATGCGTCAAAAGGTGAAGAAAATATGGACATTTCTTCATTGTTTAATTTTGTTTTTAAGGCTGAAAAATACGGTTATTCAAGTGAAGTTTACGCGCAATCCCTTTTTGATAAATTAACTTATCCATTTTTTGTGCTTGGCGTTTTGCTTGTTCTTGCAACTTTTTCGTGGCTTGGCAGATTAAACGAAGGCGCAACTTTTAAATTCAAATGGATTGTAATGTTTCCGTTTTTGGCAGTGATTTTCTGCTTAATTTACAGAGTTTTGCTAATCCTTTTTAAATTTTTGAATTTTGCACTTTTGAGTTTTGCAGGGTACAAAGTTGGCCTTGTTTTAGCGATTTTAATTCAGATTATTTTAATTTTAGGCTTTTCCGTTATGTTTTTAGCTCAACACAACAGAGAAGCTTAAAAATTATTCCACATTTACAGTTTGAATGTGGGCGCCAAGCGATTGAAGTCGTTCAACCAAATGTTCGTATCCGCGTTCAATCTGATAAACATTGCTGATTCGGCTTTTTCCGCGGGCTGCCATTGCTGCGATTACCATTGCCATTCCGGCTCTAACATCTGGGGAAACTAAATGCTCGCCGTGCAGTGTGGTAGGGCCTAAAACTAATGCCCTGTGCGGATCGCAAAGTGTAATCTGAGCGCCCATAGTGATTAATTTATCAACGAAAAACATTCGGCTTTCAAACATTTTTTCAAAAATTAAAACCGTTCCTTCAACTTGTGTGGAAACGACTGTCATAATGCTAGTTAAATCCGGCGGAAATCCTGGCCACGGAGAATCATCGATTTTTGGAATTTTTGACCCAATGTCAGCATTCGTTTTCATTTCCTGAACTTGAGAAACTGTTAAAGAATCGCCATTTGTTGTCCAGTTTATTCCGATTTTTGAAAAACCGATTTTTAAAGGCCTCAAATCCAAATCTTTTATTCCGTTGATTGTAATTGAACCTTTTGTCGCTGCTGCAAGCCCGATGAAAGAACCGATTTCCATATAATCAGGACCAATCGTAAATTCTGCGCCGTGAAGTTTTTTTACTCCTTCGATGTACAAAATATTTGACCCGATTCCAGAAATTTTTGCTCCCATCAAATTGAGCATATTGCACAAATCCTGAATGTGAGGTTCGCACGCTGCATTTGTAATAGTAGTTTTTCCTTCGGCTAAAACGCACGCCATAATCGCATTTTCAGTGGCAGTTACGCTCGTTTCATCCAAAAAAATATCTGTTCCGACTAATTTGTTCGCGATAAAATTAAACGAATCATTTACTTCGATTCTGGCTCCCAATTGTTCGAGTGCCAAAAAGTGCGTATCAACTCTGCGCCGCCCGATTACATCCCCTCCTGGGGGAAGCATTTGTGCCTTCCCGGTTCTGGCTAAAAGTGGACCTGCAAACAAAATTGAAGCGCGAATCTTTTTTGAAAGTTCTTTTGGAATACACTCCGGATTTACAGTTTTTGCTTCGATTTTCCAACTGTGTTTTTTGATATTTGTAGTTTTTACCCCAAAAGATTGCAAAATGTTTAGCATTACAGAAGTGTCTTCGATTTCTGGGATATTGTGAAGAATAATCGGTTCTTCAGTTAATAAAGTTGCCGCAATGCAGGGAAGAGCTGCATTTTTGTTTCCGCTTGCAGTTATTGTTCCGTGAATTGGAAATCCGCCTTCAATTATGTATTCGTGCATAAAAATTCCTTATTGTTCCGTGTGGAGAATTATTAAATTTATTAAAACGTTTAACGCGTCTGTCATCTGATTTAGCGAGGCCCATTCCGTTCTAGAATGAAAATTGTGGCCGCCGGTAAAAATGTTTGGAGTTGCAATTCCCATTTCGCAAAGTCGAGAGCCGTCCGTTCCGCCGCGAATTGGAGAAAAAATCGGTTCTACGCCAGAAGATTCGTATGCTTTTTTTAAGATTTCAACTACAAATGGGGATTTTTGCAAAACTTCTTTCATATTTTTATATTGTTCGGTTAATTCAAGATTTGTTTTTGCATTTGTAGAAAGTTCAAGTGTTTCAAGCATTTTTTTAATCAGCGAAATTCGTTTTTGCATTTCGTCTTCTGTAAAATCCCGCAAAAGAAGATAGACGCTAGCCTTTTCAACAGTGCCCGAAATTTCCAGCGGGGCAAAAAATCCCATATAACCGTCAGTCGTTTCCGGAAGTTCGGTGTGCGGAAGATTTTGAATAAATGCGCTCGCCACAGAAATTGCGTTTATCATTTTGCTTTTTCGCGCCGTTCCCGTGTGAGTCGATTTTCCGTAAAATGTGATTTTCGCACTGTAAGCGTTAAAACATTCAGTTTCAAGTTCGCCTTTTGAGCCGCCGTCTACAGTGTATGCGTGTTTTGATTTTAAAAGATTAAGCGGAACTTTGTCCATTCCATGCCCTGTTTCTTCATCAGGGGAAAAAATTACTTCTACAGTTCCATGCGGAATTTTGTTTTCGATTATATATTCAATTGCCGTTACAATTTCTGCGATTCCAGCTTTGTCGTCTGCCCCCAAAAGCGTGTTTCCGTCGCTTGTAATTATCGTGTCATTTTGATGAGCAGTTTTTAAAAGTTCTTCATCGTCCTGCGGATTTATAAAAGTTTCGTTTAAAATAATTTTTGAGCCATCGTAATTTTTGTGAACAATCGGATTTACATCATTCGGCGGGACTTCTTCGCTCGTGTCTAAATGCGACAAAAGACAAAAACTTTTTGCTTTTTCAAATCCTTTTGTGGCGTCAAGTTTTGCATAAAGATAAGAATTTTTCGTAAGGCAAACTTCAGAAAGGCCTAAATTTTCCAATTCTGATTTTAAAATCTTTGCAAAATCAATTTGCCGTTCCGTAGAGGGAAAAATTCCTTTATCAGCGTTTACAGAATCGCTTGTTGTACAGATTTTTGCGTATTTTAAAAATCGCGATAAAAGTTTTTCCTGAAAAATTGAATCTTTTTGAACATAAAGCATTTTTCTATTATAAATCATTTTTTCAATATATGGAATCTAAAAATTAATTGACAACAGATATATTTTTTTTTAAAATTGGAAGAATAAAGACTTTACACGAGGAAATTATGTATTCAATTCAGGAAGTTTTAGATTTTGTTCAGGAAGAAGATGTAAAATTTATTCGTTTGGCGTTTTTTGATTTGCACGGGAAGCAAAAAAATGTTGCAATTATGTCAGATCAGCTTGAACGCGCTTTTTCCACAGGAATTGCTTTTGACGCTTCTGCCGTAGAAGGTTTTGAAACCCCTGAAAATTCGGATTTATTTTTATTCCCTGACCCGCAAACGCTTTCTGTTTTGCCTTGGCGCCCAAATACCGGAAAAGTTGTGCGAATGTTCTGTACAATTCAAACTCCAAGTGGTGAACTTTACAAAAAAGATTACAGAACGCTTTTAAAAAATGCTGTAAAAACTTTAAAATCTGAATGTGGTGTAACTTTGAGTTTTGGTTCCGAAGTTGAATTTTATCTTTTTAAATTAGACGAAAACGGATTTTCTTCAAAAATTCCTTTTGATAATGGCGGTTATATGGACATTGCCCCGGAGGATAAAGGTGAAAATATTCGCCGCGACATTTGTTTTACGCTTGCTCAAATGGGAATTACCCCAGAATCTAGTCACCACGAAGAAGGACCTGGTCAGAACGAAATTGATTTCCATTATTCAGATGCCTTAACTGCCGCCGACAACGCCCAGACTTTTAAATGGATTGTTCGAACAAAGGCAAGTGCAAATGGTTTGTATGCAGATTTTTCGCCAAAACCTTTAAAAAATCAGCCGGGTAGCGGAATGCACATAAATATTTCCTGTTCTGATGAATCAAAAATGTCAAATGTTTTAGCCGGAATTTTAAAACATATAAAAGAAATTACATATTTTTTAAATCCTGTTGAAAATTCTTATGAACGATTGGGCGAATGTAAGGCTCCAAAATATATTTCCTGGGGAAAGCAAAATAGGTCAACATTGGTAAGGCTCCCGGCTTCAAATATTGGGGAACGAATCGAAATCCGTTCGTGTGACCCTGAATGTAATCCGTATGTTGCATATTCATTAATTATTCACGCCGCTATTGATGGAATTAAAAATAATTTAATGCCTCCTTCAGAAATAAAAGTAAATCTTTTTGACAAAAATGAAAAATCTGTTCAAGAATTGGAAGCTCTTCCTTCATCATTGCAAGAAGCTAAAAAAATTGCCCTTGAAAGTGATTTTGTAAAAAGCGTTTTGAATTTTTAATTTTTATTTTTTGGTGAAATTATGATTTCGGAAGCACACAGCGTTTTAGTTGTTACAAAAGATCAAAAAATTTCTTCTCTTATCAGCGTAATGCTTGTTCAGCCTTTGTTCGATTTAAAAATTGTTCAAGATTTTAATGAGGCCCGTCGCTGTTGTGCCGAACAATTTTTCAATATTATAATTGCCGATTCTGCTTCTGGGGAAGGCGTTGATTTTGCAATCGATATGTCGGATTCTTCGAGTGTGATTTTGGTTTTGGTTCCTTCGCAGAATTTTGACCAAACAAGTTATCGCGTTGAGCCGTACGGAATTTTAACTCTTTCTACGCCTTTTGATCAGTTTTATTTTTACAATATGATGAAAGTTGCAATCGCCGTGAATTATAAAATTAAAACCCTCACAAGTCAGACTCTTCGCCTAAAAGAAAAAATGGAAGAAATTCGTTTGATAAATCGTGCAAAAATGCTTTTAATGCAGAATCTTTCAATGACCGAAGAAAATGCCCATCGTTATATCGAAAAAGAAGCAATGAATCGTTGCGTAAAAAAATTATCCATCGCAGAAGAAGTAATCAAAACTTACAGTTAAAATCATTTTATAAAAATCTAAAAAAATTGAAGATTTATGTTTTAATTAGGATTTTAAAAATTTAAAATGACATAAAAAAAGGCTGATACCCGAACGAAAAAATAAATCCAGATACCAGCCCGCCCAACAAAGTTGGACATCGGAGAGAGTTTATCAGCTTATTTACAAGCTGACTATAATATATCACACGGTGCCCAAAATTGTCAATCGTTTTTGTAAAAAAATATTTAAATAATAACAAAAATTTATTTTTTTAATAATGCGGCAAAAGGATTGTAAGTTTCGCCATCGTCATTTTGAGAATTTAAATATTTTG
>CAVHIX010000009.1:0-3970 GCA_963636135.1 Anaerovoracaceae bacterium | reverse complement strand
TTCTTCTTCCTGGCTGGCAGCGGCTGGGAGCAGGGAAATGCGTTTTTCTTCCGGGGAAATTTCTTTAATCTGAACGGAAAATTTTTGGCCAACAGAATAAACTTTTTTGATATTCGTATTTTTTTCTACATTCAGGGAAGAAATGTGAACTAATCCGTCGATTCCTTTGGCGAGATTTACGAAAATTCCAAAATCTGCAACGCGACTGATTGTTCCGTCGATTTTTTGACCAACTGAAAAATCATTTTTTACATTCTGCCACGGGTCTTGTTCAAGAGATTTGAGGCTTACACTGACTTTATTGTGAATCCAGTCGGTTTTTAAAACTTTTACAGTGAGTTTTTGGCCGACGCTTAAAACTTTTGACAAATCTGTAATTTTTTCGTATGAAACTTCGGAAATTGGAAGAAGGGCCTGGAAATCTTGGATTGTAACAAATGCTCCGTAACTTTGAAGCGATTTTACAGTACATTCAACCGTTTTTCCTTCCTGGATTTCAGATTTTAAAGATGAAAGATGATTTTGATATTCCTGTTCGAGAATGGCACGGTTTGAAACTAAAAGATTTTTTCCGTTTTCGCGATATTCGGAAATTAAGAAAGTTAAAACTCTGCCAATGTAATATGATGGTTCCTGTTTTTCTTTGAATCCCATTTGAGAATAAGGACAAAAGGCTCGTTTTCCGCCTAAAGAAATTTCAAATCCGCCTTTAATTTCTTTTTCAACTTTTCCTTCAACTGGAATTTTATTTTTGAAAGCGTTTTCAAGCATTTGAGAATCGGCTTTGTCGCTAGAAAGTTTTGAAGTAAATCGTGCTTCTCCATTGATTTCGCCTAAATAGAAAACCTTGATTTTATCGCCTTCTTTTATTTTTAAATTGCCTTCAGAATCTGTAAATTCTGCCTTATCGATAATTCCTTCACTTTTTGAGCTTAAATCGACAAAAACGCTGTCTTTTGAAATTTGAACTACTGTTGTTTCTAATTCTTGTCCTGGTAAAAGTTTTTCCATTTTTGATTCCTTTTAGTAGATTTGTAAAAATGCTTTGTATCCGTTGAATGCTTGTAAAACATCTTCTTTTGAAGTGATTTCCCATGGGGCGTGCATGCTTAAAACTGAAATTCCGGCATCGATTACATTCATTCCGTATTTTGCAGCTAAATATGCGATTGTTCCGCCACCGCCTTGGTCAACTTTTCCGAGTTCTGCCATTTGGTATTTGACTTTTGAATCGTCCATACATTTTCTGAGTTTTGCGATAAATTCTGGATTTGCGTCGCTGGCCCCTGATTTTCCGCGGCTTCCGGTGTATTTATTGAAAACGAGCCCGTTTCCGAGGAATGAAGCGTTTGATTTGTCGTAGAGTGAAGCGTTTAAAGGATCGTATGCGGCATTTACATCGCTTGAAAGCATATTTGAGTTTGAAAGGCATCGGCGTAATGCTAAATCGCTGTATCCTTCATCGAGGCGGGAAATTACTTCTGCAACGGCATTTTCAAAAAAGTGACTTGCCATTCCGGTTGCGCCAACACTTCCGATTTCTTCTTTGTCAACGCAGAGGCAGACATTTGTTCGTTTTTTAGCTTCGGATTCCATTAAGGCGGCAAAAGAAGTGAATGCACAGGAACGGTCGTCTTGGCCATAGCCTAAAATTAATGAACGGTCAAAGCCTAAATCGCGGGAAAGGCCTGCTGGAACGACTTCAATTTCTGCGGATTCAAAATCTTTTTCTTCAATTCCGTATTTGTCTTTTAAAAGTTTTAAAACTATTTTTTTTACACTTTTTTGAGATTTTTTCTTTTTTTTGTCTTTTTCTTCGGATTCGTCGTCATTTTCTAAAGTTGGCGCGATTGAACCGATAATCAAATCCAAGTCTTCGCCTTTAATGATTTCTGAACCGAGTTTTTTCATCTGTTCCTGGGCAAGATGCGGCAAAATGTCTGAAATACAGAAAACAGGGTCGCTTTCATTTTCGCCAATGCTGATTGTAACGCTTGTTCCGTCTTTTTTGCAGATAATTCCGTGCAATGCAAGCGGAAGAGTTACCCACTGATATTTTTTAATTCCGCCGTAATAATGAGTGTTCAAATACGCGATAAAATCTTTTTCGTAAATTGGATTTTGTTTTGCATCCAGGCGCGGAGAATCAATGTGGGCACCAAGAATATTCATTCCGTCTTCGATTTTTTGCGAACCGATATTAAAAAGTGCGATTGCCTTGTTCATTTTTTGAACATAAACTTTGTCGCCGGCTTTTACAGAAGTTACGGATTCGATGTTTTTGTAACCAAAAGATTCAGCGAGATTAATCATCTGATTTACACATTCGCGTTCAGTTTTTCCGAAATCGAGAAAATTTTTATAATTTCTGATTAAATCGTCGCTTAAAATTGTAATTTTGTTTTTTTTCATATATATTCCTTATTTTTGATTTGTTTTATAAAAAATTTATGATTTGTTCTGGCGTGTCGGCAATATTTTTTGTTCCAAGATTTTCAAGAAAGGCCTTCCCACGAAATCCCCAGGCAGCACCAATAAAATCGAGAGCGGAATTTTTTGCAGTGTCAAAATCAACATCGCTGTCGCCAATGTAAACGGCATCTTTTTTTTCTTCGTTTAGGATTTTTAAAACTTTATTTACCATATCTGGGGCAGGTTTTTTTTGCACTTCAGGGGTTTCGCCCAATGCAAAATCAAAAAGGCCTTTAAAATAAATTTCGACCAATTCCTGAACGCCAAAATCGGCTTTATTTGAAACAACGGCAGTTTTTATTCCAAGTGAACGGATTTTTTTAATCGTTTTCGGGATTCCGGGATAAAAAGAAGTTTTATCGGCACAATGGATTTTGTAATGCTCTTTAAAATCTGCAAAAACTTTTTCGATTGTCTGGCAGTCTGTATTTTGAGGAACGGCGCGTTCAATCAGTTTTTTAATCCCGTTTCCGACAAAAAATCTGACTTCTTCTAGTGTTCGTTCCGGAAGATTATTTATTTTTAACGCATAATTCGTGGAATCTTTTAAATCGTCTAGCGTATTTAAAATTGTTCCATCCATGTCAAAAATTGCAACTTTATATTTCATAGTTTTAATATTAAAAAAAGGTTGCCGAAAAATCAAGCAACCTTCTATTTTTAAATTTATTTGCTAAGCAAGTTGTTCATGTGTTTAATGAATTCTGCCGGTTCTTTTAATTCCGCACCCGCAATCAAGAGGGCCTGGCTCAAAAGAACTTCCGCAACATCCAAAATCTGTGCTTCATCAGTAGAATCTTTAATTTTTTGAACAATCGGATGATCAGCATTGATTTCAAGAATCGGTTTTAATTCTGGTCCCTGCTGACCCATTGCCTTCATCATTTGAATCATTTGCCAGCTAGGATCGTTTTCATCAACTACGATACAAGACGGATTTTCGCCACTCAAAGTTTTAGAAAGACGAACTTCCTTTACTTTTTCGCCGAGGGCCTTTTTAATTTTTTCTGTAACGGATTTGAATTCTTCTTCCTTCTTTTTAGCTTCTTCTTTGTCGATTCCTAAATCTTCATCGCTGCCAGAACGGTTTACGGCTTTAAGTTCAAAATCTTTGTATTTTCCAAAACCACCGATTACGATTTCGTCGATGTCGTCGTCCAAAATTAAAACTTCAAAACCTTTGTTTACATAAGCTTTTAAAAGTGGATTTGCACGAAGATTTTTTTCATCGCTTCCGGTAATGTAATAAATTGCTTTTTGATCGGCCTTCATTCTTGAAACATATGACGCAAAACTTGTGTAGTTATTTTCGCCAGTTCCGCTTGCATCTGTAGATTTAAAACGAACGATTTCTGCAATTTCTTCGCGGTTGGCATAGTCGCTGTAAAGGCCTTCTTTTATCGGACGATTGTAATTTTTAACGAATTTATTCCATTTTTCGATGTCAGCTTTTTCTTCATCAGTATACTCAACCCATTCTTCGACTTCTTCATAATCA
>CAVHIX010000008.1:1713-19939 GCA_963636135.1 Anaerovoracaceae bacterium | reverse complement strand
GATTTGTTTTTCGTTCGTTTTGGTGGCACAGGAAAAAATTTATAGAGTTCAGATTTTGACTCCGGATTTGGAAAATATTTCTGAAAAAGATTCGACTTGGCTTTCCGGTCAGATTCAGGATAAATTAAAAGAAAATTTGCAGGATTACGCGAAATTTATTACGGTTGTTGACGATTCAAATGAAAAAGTTTTAAAAGATTTGCAAAAGAAATCTGAAAGTTCTAGTTTTGACGAAAAAACGATTATTGAGGCGGGCTACATTTCGAGTGCTGCGTATGCGGTTTTTACGACTGTTAGAAAAGCGTCTTCGGTTTACACGATTGGCTTGAATTTTATGGATTTGAAAACGGGCCTTCACGAAACGGTTACGAGTTCAGGGAAAAAATCGCTTGAAGATTTGTTTGATATTCCCGGTTGTGCGCTCGATGAAGTGACTGAAAAATTGTGTGAAAAATTGAAAATCAGTTTAACTTCGGCGCAAAAATATGTTTTGATGCATGGGCGGGCCGAACTTTCTGTAAATGACCAAATTTTGATGGCAAAGCAGGATCGCGAAAATTATGAAAAACAACTTCGTGAACTTGATAAACAGATTTCTTCGCTTAAAATTTCTTCGGATTTGAATGCTCAGGATGTTCAAAAAAAGATTGAGGCGGAAAAGGCCCTTTTGCAGGAAAAACAGATTTCCGCTGACCGCCGGATGAAAGAATTGTCTGAAATTCAAAAGAAAAAAGTTGAGGACGCTAAAAAGGAGCAGGAGCGTTCGATTGAAGTGATTCAAAAACGAAGTGAAATTGAAAAAAAGGCCCAGAAAAAAGCTGAAGAAGCTCGAAAATTAAAAATTGAAAAAGAAACGATTCTCGGGAAAATTTCTGTAATTGAAAATAAAAAAAAGGCGTTAATCGAAATTCGGGATTCTGTGAATGAGCGTGTGGAAGAAATTCAAAATCAGGCGAAAACTGATGTTGCGGAAATTGAAAATGAAATCAACAGTCGGGAATACAAAAAAATCGAGTTGAAAAATGGGAGCCCGATTGCCGAAGCGGTTGAGCGACGAAAAAATGAAATTGAAGTTCAAAAACAGAATATTTATAAAAAATCTGAAGAAGACATAAAAAAATCAAAAGCGACGACGCAAAAACTTGAAAATGAACTTTTTAAAGAAATCCACAATGATTACAAAAAAATTCAGGGGAAGCAGACTGTTTCTTCGTTTGGCGACGAGTTGAAATTTAGTTATGGTCCCTACGATGCCGAAGAAAAAGCGTGGCCGGTCAGCATTTATCTTTATTGTTCAAAAATTTTGATTACGGAAGAAAAAATTTATGTAAAATATTCTGAGCTTTCTGGTAAAAATCCGCCGGAATTAAAAACTGCCAGCGACAAAGAACTTTTGGAATATTCGAACGATGTTGACATGTATGACAGTTTGTTGAGCCGCGGTTCTGAAATTATTTATTACGAAATGGATTATCATGTTGTTCCGGAAGCGGATAATAAACCTTCAACTTATAAATTTTATTTTGACGAACTTCGCGTTTATGACACGATTAAAAAAAGTGTAATTTCGCGCCCAAAACTTTCTGCAAAAACTCGGGAACGCACAATGTCGCCGGTTTACGATATTCGCACTGAAAAAGTCATTGATTCGGATTCGAAAAAAACGCAAAAAAAAGTGCAAAATATGATTACTTACGATCAGAGTGTTGGCGGTGGCGGAATGACGGGCCTTTACGCTTCCTTTGGTGCGGATTTGCAGCGGGATTTTGTTTTTGACATTAACGGAAAATTGGCGTTCACTCCGTATTTTTTTGGATTTTTTGGTGGCGGAATGGGAAAACTCCCGGAAAGTTTGCAAAAAAATTCTGACGGAAAAAATATGGGTTATTTAGACTGCGGACTTGGATTTAATTGGCGGCCTTCGCTTCTTTTTCTTCATCCTTCGTTTTATATTTCTGGCGGGTGTGGGCTTGCTTACAATAAAAAAGTTACAAAAACGATTTCATATTCGAAGTATTCAAAATATTCAACAACCACAAAAAAAACTGAAATTTCATCGAATTTTTTCTGGGTTGGAGAAGGGGGCCTTGAAATCCCATTTGGAAAACATTTTTCAATTTTTGGCGAAGCAAGAATTTTTTACTTTATGCTCGAAGGTTATTCTTATTCGTTTTCGGCGGGCGTGGGCCTCATAAAATTGTAGATTTCCTAAATGGGAATTTTGTAGGCGTTCGTTTTAAGATGTAGGCTCTTCCAAATTCTGTAAAATTTTATACATTTCTGGGTAGGCCTTTTCAATCATTACAGGTTTTGAATCTTTGTCCAAAAAACAATGCGAACTTTTTCCTGTAAAAACTGTTTTTCCGTCGTGGGTCATCGTGTACCCGAATGTAAGTTTAAACGCTGAAAGTTTTAAGATTTTAATATTCACTTCGATTGTGTCAGGAAAAGTTGTCGTCTGGCGATAATTGCATTCAATACTTACAACCGGTGAAATAATTCCTTCGGCTTCCATTTTTTCGTAACCCCAGCCAATTTTTTCCAAAAAATTAACGCGGGCTTCTTCCATAAAACGAACATAATTTGAATGATGAGTTACTCCCATTCTGTCCGTTTCGTAATAATTTATTTTGTGTTTGTAATTTTCCATAAGTGAATTATTATTTTATTTTATTTGAATGTCAAGTTTACTTCCGATTTGTACAATTTGTGTAATTGAAAGAAAATCAAATTTCTTCTATACTATAATGCGATTTTTGATTTATCGGAGGATAAAAATGAAAAAAGTTTTTAGCGCTTTGGGAACAGTTTTATTGGTACTTTCTTTGTTTTCTTGTTCAAAAAAAGTGGAAAAAGGTGAATTTACTGTAGAAAAGGGTAAATTCAAAGTTGCAATGGAAATCGGTTATCCGCCATTTGAATTTTATGAAAAAGACGGAAAAACTCCAGCCGGATTCGATGTTGCACTCGGAACAGAACTTGCAAATCGATTGGGCCTTGAAGTTGAAATCATCGACACTGCATGGGACGGAATTTTTGCAGGATTAAATACAAATCGTTATGATGTTGTAATTTCTGCGGCAACAATCACTCCAGACCGCGAAAAGAATTTTATTTTTTCAACACCATATATTGCAAACGGTCAGGCAATTATTCTCAGAAAAGATTCAGATATTTCTGTTAAAGAATTTTCAGATTTAAAGGGATTAAAAGTTGGTTATCAGGCTGAAACAACTTCTGATTTTTATACAAAAAAACATTCTGCTGGCGTTTTCACTTATATCGAAAATGGTTACGACAAAGTTATGAATGCCTATGATGATTTGCGTTTAGGCCGAATCGATGCAGTTGTAAGCGACAATCTTGTTTCTGTTGATTATTTAATGAAAGATGCCGAAACCTTTGAAAAAGTTTGGGAAAGCGACCCGGACGAATTTTTTGGCGTTTGTATGAAAAAAGATAACACAGTTTTAAAAGAAAAAATTGATAGCGCCCTAAAAGATATGAAATCAGATGGAACTTTAAAATCTATGTATTTTAAGATTTTTGGCCCTCTTGGTGGCGAATTATATAATTCAATTTTTGATGCAGAATAAAATTTAAAAATAAAAGGTCGTGCATTTATGGATTTAGTGAATAAAATTATTTCGTGGACACCGCAATTACTAAACGGTGCGAAAATTACAATTTTAATTACTTTGTGTTCCGTAAGTGCCGGCTTAATTTTAGGAAGAATTCTTGCTTTGGGTGCGTTGTCAAAATACAAGATTTTGAGGGCCTTGAGCAAAGCGTATATTTTTTTCTTCCGTGGAACTCCGCTTTTAATGCAACTTTATTTTGTTTATTACGGACTTCCAGAAATTTCAGAAAGTTTAACGATTAATAATAAATTTTTCGCCGCTTTTATCGCATTTAGTTTGAACAGTGGCGCATATTGTAGTGAGATTTTCCGTTCTGCAATTCAGTCGATTGATAAAGGCCAATTTGAAGCCGGCAAAGTTTTGGGATTGAGTTATTTTCAGACATTGCGAATGATTATTCTTCCTCAGTCTGTAAAAAGATTAATTCCGCCAGTTGGAAACGAATTTATTATGATGCTAAAAGACGCTTCTTTGGTTTCAATTATTGCCCTTGCTGATATTACAAAAGTTACGCGAAGTATTCAGTCGTCTACCGCAAGTTCGCTAGTTTATATTCCGGCGATTATTTTGTATCTGATTATAACCGCAGTGTTCACGATTTTATTTCATTGGTTAGAAAAGAAAAATACTTTTGAGTAGGTGAAAATTATGGATATGATTAGAACAGAAAATATTTGCGTTTCCTTTGGAAAATTAAATGTTTTAAAAAATGTAGATTTTACTGTAAAACCGAGCGAAGTAGTTTGTATAATCGGGCCAAGTGGTTCCGGAAAATCGACTCTTCTGCGTGTAATAAATCATCTTGAACATATCAATAACGGAAAAATTTATATAGAAGACAAACTTTTAACGCATTACGAAAACGGAACTCAAAAATTGAAAATCAGTTCAAAAGAACGAAGAAATATTCTTCTTGAAGTTGGAATGGTTTTTCAGAAATTCAATCTTTTTCCGCATAAAACAGTTTTAGAAAATCTTATGCTTGCTCCAATGAAAGTTTTAAAAAAGTCAAAAGAAGAAGCTGAAAAAACAGCCCTTGAACTTTTGTCTCGTGTTGGCTTGAGTGAAAAAATAAATGAATATCCTTCAAAACTTTCCGGTGGTCAGCAGCAGCGAGTTGCAATTGCCCGGGCCCTTGCCATGAATCCAAAAACGATTCTTTTTGATGAACCAACGAGTGCCTTAGACCCTGAACTTGTAGGCGAAGTTTTAAATGTAATGAAACAGCTTGCCCAATCCGGAATGACGATGGTCGTTGTAACTCACGAAATGGCTTTTGCCCGTGAAGTTGCCGACAGAGTTCTTTTTATGGAAAATGGCAAAATCTGCGAAGAAGGAACGCCGGAACAAATTTTTCAAAATCCGAAGAGCCCTCGTTTACAGCAATTTTTAAAAGCAGTTTTATAGAAGGCAAAAAATGGAAAATCCGCAGGGACAAAAAAAGACACAATTTATCGGAGTGATTTTTTTATTGATTACCGCATTCGTTTGGGGAACTTCTTTTGTTGCGCAAAGTGTCGGCTCTCAGTCGGTTAGGCCCTTTACTTTTGGCGGAATTCGAACGCTCATTGGTGCTGCGGTTTTGCTTCCGTTTATTTTGGTGCGCGATAAAATTCAGGGAAAAAAGCTTTCCCCGGAACAGATTAAAAAAAGAAAAATCAGCGATAAACGAACTTTTGTTTTTGGGGCATTGATAGGAATCGTTCTTTTTTTTGCGACTTGTTTTCAGCAGTTTGCATTTGATTATTCTACCGCCGGAAAAATTGCATTCGTTACAGCGATGTATATGTTTTTCGTTCCGATTGCAGGCCTCCTTTTCAAGAAAAAAATTCCTTTTTTAACATGGATTTGTATTGCCTTGGGATTTATAGGCCTTTATCTTTTGTGTTTCAATGAAAACGAAGGATTTTCTTCCTTAAATCGTGGCGATATTTTGGCGTTCATTTGTGCGATTTTTTTCACAATTCAAATCTTATTAATAGAAAAATTTGCTCAAACTTGTGACGGAATTAAACTTTCGTGCGCTCAATTTTTTTCGTGTGGAATGATATTTTTTATTTTAATGCTGATTTTTGATCGTCCTTCATTGAGTGAAATTAAGGCGGCGTTAATTCCGATTTTGTATTCCGGTGTTATGAGTTGCGGGGTAGCGTACACTTTTCAGATTATTGGGCAAAAATATTGTGAAGCGACAATCGCGTCTTTAATTATGTGTATGGAATCGGTTTTTGCAACGATTTCAAGTGCCGTTTTTGAACATAAATATTTGTCGTTCCGGGAAACTTCGGGTTGTACGATTATGTTTATTGCAATTTTAATTTTTCAGATTGCCGATATTATAAAATCCCGAAAAATCAAGAACAATAATTGACAAAAAATAGATTTTTGTTTAAACTAGAAAAACATTGCGGG
Organism: Anaerovoracaceae bacterium; assembly: GCA_963636135.1. GTDB lineage: Bacteria > Spirochaetota > Spirochaetia > Treponematales > Treponemataceae > Treponema_D. The sequence continues at coordinate 13,886 of CAVHIX010000008.1, read as the reverse complement.
TGTAGCGAAGCTGGTTATCGCGCTGGCCTGTCACGCCGGAGATCACGGGTTCGAGCCCCGTCACTCGCGAAGAGCCTTCCTTTTTAGGAAGGTTTTTTTGTTTTAAAAGGATTTCCTTGACTTATAGGAGGAGTTAATATATATTGGTATTATAAATAAGTGGTATAAAAATAAGGTCGGTGAGAATGAATAATAATTTAGCAGCATCTGTTTTCATCATGCGGTTAAAAAAACTTATTGATGAAAATAAACTGATATTTAAACCAAGAAATAGACAAAAAACTATGCAGTTTATGTTTGATGAAGGTCTTTCAGTAAAAGATGTGATAAATTATATAAAAAATCTTACGCCGGAAAATTTTTATTCAGGGCCAACCCCAGATGATAATGGGACTTCAGGTGATGTTATGGTATTTTTTCAAAATTACAAAAATACAAAATTGTATATAAAATTGAAAATTTGGAAAGATGCTAACGGTGATGAAGGGGTTGTGATGTCATTTCATGAGGAGGGACAGTATGATTAAAAAAATGTCTTGCCCAGATTGTGAAAAAATTGTTGATGTGCTTCAAATTCAAAAAGAAACAAATGTTGTTATAAAGGGAAAATCTGTAACTTTTTTGGCTCCAATGTATAAATGTTCTGTTTGTGGAGCTGAATTTCAGACTATGGAGCAACTTGAAGAATCATTAAAACTGGGACGAGAAGCTGCAGAAAAAAATGATGAACTTACGCCTGCAAAAATTGTTGCAATTCGTGAAAAATATAATGTTAGTCAGAAAGCTTTTGCAATAATTCTTGGAATGGGCGAATTAACTATTAATAAATATGAACAAGGCGAAAAACCGAGTTCGTCTAATAGAATGCTTCTATTATTATCAGAAGACCCGGCTTGTTTTTATAAAATGTACGAAATCAATAAATATAAAATTGGTGAAATTCAAAAAGAAAAAATTGAACATTCAGCAGGATTAAAAAAATTTATAACTGTGTAATATATTTTTTATATTCCGTAAAAATTTTACCCAAATTTTACACCTCTTGACTTACACCCCCGTAAACAAATTATAATGGCAAAATGAACATTTTGAGTTTTTTGTATAATTTAATCATTGCTCCAATCGAAATGATTATTGAATTCGTTTTTGTATTTTCAAAAGAAAAGATTATGGTTGGCGGTATTTTTGGTTCGATTATTACCGTAAGTCTTGTTGTAAATTTTTTAGCGCTTCCGCTTTACAATATTGCTGATAATCTTCAAAAAAGTGAACGCGATATTCAAATGCGAATGTCAAAATGGCTCAATCACATTAAAAAAACTTTTTCCGGCGACGAAAAGTTTATGATGACGCAGGAATATTACAGAATTAACAATTATCATCCGCTTTATGCGTTGCGTTCAAGCCTTTCAATTCTGATTGAAATTCCGTTTTTCATCGCGGCGTATCATTTTTTGTCGAATTCGCCTTCTCTTCGTGGGGCAAGTTTTGCGTTCTTTTCTGATTTGGGCGCTCCAGATTCTTTGATTAAAATTGGCGGTTTTTCAATTAATGTTCTTCCAATTTTAATGACGCTGATTAATATTCTTTCGGGAATCGTTTATTTAAAATCTGCACCGTTGCGCGAAAAAATTCAGGTTTACGGATTGGCAGCGATTTTCTTAATCATTTTGTATCAGTCTCCAAGCGGATTGGTTTTGTATTGGATTTTAAACAATCTTTTTTCACTTTTAAAAAATATCGTAAATGAAAAATGCAAAAATCCTAGAAAATTCGTTTTTAGAACAATCGCAGTGATTTTGGTTTTAGGCGGACTTGGCGTTCTTTCAAATGTCGATTTAGGATTTAAAAAGCGTTTAATTTTCTTTGGTGGCGCGTGTATTTTTGCCGTTTTGGTATTCTGTTTTGGCCTTCTTAAAAAAGGATTTAACGCAATCTGTAAAAAATTTATAAAAACTAAAACAGTAAAAGAAGAAGTTCAAATCGATGAAAGAACTCAAAAAAAATCTCAAAAATCAAACTTTCTTCTATTTATATGCTCATGTTTAGGCCTTTCGCTTTTGGCAGGATTTTTGCTTCCGTCTGAAGTGATTGCGGCAAGTCCGATTGAATTCAGTTTTATCGACAATGTAAAAAATCCAATCTCGTTTGTGGTAGGCGCTTTTGCACTTTATTTGGGGCTTTTCACATTCTGGCCGCTTGTAATTTACAAATTGTTCGGCAAAAAAGTTCAGAAAGTAATGCCAGTTTTGTGGAGTGCAATTTTCATTTTTGCAGTTTTAAACAGTTTCGTTTTCCGACATCATTTTGGAACGATGAGCGTTTTCAGCATTTTTGATACGACCGCCGCAATCGAAAAATATTCGTTCTTTTTGACGGTTGTGCCATTTTTAGTTCTGATTTTTGTAGGCCTTCTTTATTTTGTAATTTTTAAATTTAAGGCGCAAAGATTTTTAACTTTATTTTTGACAGTAATCTGCTTTTCTGAATTGATTTTCGGATTTATAAATTCTTCAAAAATAAATTTTGAATTTTCAAAATATGCCAAAACGATTGAAGAAGATCCTTCGCTTGTGCAAAAAGAATCTGAAAAGGAATTGGAACCGATTTATCATCTTTCAAAAACTAAAGAAAATGTGATTGTGATTTTCCTTGACCGCGCGATTCCGTCTTTGGTTCCGTATGTCGTAAAAGAATTCCCTGAACTTAAAAAATCTTTCAGCGGATTTACGCTTTTTGAAAATACAGTTTCATTTTCGGATTCTACGATTAAGGCTTCTCCTGCTTTGATGGGCGGTTACGAATATACGCCGGAAAATTCAAATCTTCGAAAAGATGAACTTTTGCGCGACAAACATAATGAAGCGACTTTAGTTATGCCAAAAATGTTTATGGATTCTGGTTTTGATGCGACAGTTACAAATCTTCCGTTGCAGAATTATACTTGGCGAGGCGATATTTCAAATTATAATCGTTTGCCGGGATTGCATGTTCAGGAAACTGGAAAAAAATATTCTTCGCATTATTTGGCTGAGCATCCGGAAGTTGTTCCAGAAAAAGAAGCATATTGTGTTCAGGGGAATTTGGAAAGTTTTGCATTGTTAGAAATTATTCCGCCGGTTTTGCGACAGGTTTTCTATTTTAGTGGAAAATATTTTAGGGAATTGATTCCTGCTTATTTGAATAATGTTCCTACAAAATTTATGGACGATTGGGCATTTTTGTATTATTTGCCGCAAATCTGTGACGCGAAAAACGAAAAATCTTCTTTTATTTTTATTGATAATGAAGCTTCTCACGAGCCTTGTATTTTGGAGGAGGGCACTTATCTTCCAAAGAAGAATGTTGATAAAGCGAATGCGACTTGCGGGGGGGGGGTAATTCTAAACGAATTGGTGCCGATTGAATATTATCATGTTACGGCGTCGGTTTTTCTTCAGCTTGCAAAATGGATGGATTCTTTAAAAGAGCAGGGCGTTTACGATAACACACGAATTATTTTTGTTGGTGACCACGGAAAAAATATTCCGCTCCCGATTTTCAGGGATATTGAATACGGCGTTTCACTCGGAAGTTTTAACGCACTTTTGATGTATAAAGATTTTAATTCAAAAGGCGATTTTAAAATCAGTGACGAATTTATGACGAACGCTGACACTCCGATTTTAGCAACTCAAAATATTACGGTTTCTGATAAAAATCCGTTTACAGGAAAAGTTTTGCGTGATCAGGCTAAAAAAGATGAAGTTCACATTTATCCGTGTTTGGATACGAATTCTTTCCGTGAATTTGATTCATTTTATATGATGGATAAAACTCAGTTCGTTTTAAAGGACAAGAAATTTAATTATCCGCATTATACGGTTCACACAAATATTTTTGACAAGAATAATTGGCAGCGAATTATAGAATAGATTAAAAATTTTCAGTATTATTGGAGACAATATGTTTAATAATTTTTTGTATATTGACCCTGGAACGGGTAGTATGCTTTTTTCACTTTTTATAGGACTTGCAACAACCGCCGTTTTTGGTTTGAGGGCGTTATCAATTAAAATTAAATCGATTATTGGGCGCGGAAAGCAAACTGAATTAGACAAATCTCATTTGGGAATCGTAATTTATTCTGATTCAAAAAGATATTGGAATGTTTTTGGACCAATCGCAAACGAAGCAGAAAATCGAAAAATTCCGCTAGTTTATTTTACACAGAGCAGCGACGATCCGGCTTTAAGCGAAAAATTTGAATATGTAAAAACAGAATTTATTGGCGAAGGAAATAAGGGTTTGGCAAAAATGAATTTTTTAAACGCTGATTTGTGTTTGTCAACGACTCCGGGCCTCGATGTTCTTCAGTGGAAGCGAAGCAAACTTTGCAAATATTATGTTCACATTCCGCATATGCTTAGCGATATGACAAGTTACCGAATGTTTGGGCTTGACCATTATGACGCAGTTTTGTGCACTGGCGATTATCAAAAAATTGATATTCAAAAATTGGAAGAAATTCGAAATACGCAGAAAAAGGAATTCGTAACGGTTGGTTATCCGCCGCTTGACCAGATGAAAATTCGGCTGGATCAGATTCAAAAATCAGAATCGGAAAATAAAAATTCTGCACAGAAAACAGTTTTGGTCGCTCCGAGCTGGGGAAAAAGTGCGATTCTTTCAAAATATGGTGAAAAATTCTTGCAGGCTTTAAAACAGACTGGTTATAAAATCGTGGTTCGTCCGCACCCGCAAAGTTTTACTGCTGAAAAAGATTTAATCGAAAATTTGATGAAAAAATTTCCAAATTCTGCTGATTTTGAATGGAATACCGATAACGACAATTTTGACTGTATGAATAATGCTTCAATTTTGATTTCTGACTTTTCGGGGATTTTGTTTGAATTCACGCTTTTGTTTGATAAACCGATTATTTATGCCGACACGAATTTTGATAAAGGCCCGTACGATGCAAGCTGGATTGACGATGAAATGTGGCAGTTTAAAACTCTGTCGATTTTGGGAACAAAACTTTCTCAAGAAAAAATTCCGGATATTAAAAATGTGATTGACCAGACAATCGCTGATGATAAATTTGCAGAAGGTCGAAAAAAGGCCCGCGAAGAAGCATGGCAGTGCAGAGGAAAATCGGCTTCGATTGTTGTAGATTATTTAGTAGAAAAACAAAAAAGCATTTGTGGAGTTTCAAAATAATGGTAAAACAGGCAGTAATTATGGCAGGCGGATTAGGTTCGCGCTTTGGAAACAGAACTAAAGAAATGCCAAAAGGATTTATTGAAATTGAAGGCGTGCCGATGGTTGAGCGTTCGGTTCAAAAATTGATTGCTTCGGGCGTGGAAAAAATTATAATCGGAACTGGGCATTGTAACGAATATTACGACGACCTTGCCAAAAAATATGATTGCATTCAGACGATTAAAAATGAAGATTTTAGAAATACAAGCAGTATGGGAACTCTCGCGGTTTGTGCGCCGTTAGTTTCTGACGATTGTTTTTTGCTTGAAAGTGATTTGCTTTACGATTCTTTTGGACTTTCGGAATTGAATAACGATTCCCGCGAAAATCTTGTTTTGGCTTCCGGAAGAACGAATAGTCACGATGAAGTTTATCTTGAATCTGACGAAAATGGCGTTTTAATCGGCGTAAGTAAAAATGCTGGCGATTTAGGAAAAATCAGCGGAGAATTGGTTGGCATTTCTAAAGTTACAAAATCGTTTTTGCAAAAAATGGTAACTTTTTACGAAAATACAAAAACTGAAAACGCAAAAATCGATTACGAAAAAGTTTTTAAAATCATCGCAAAAGACGACCCAATTTATCTTAAAAAAATTGAAACCTACGCTTGGACCGAAATTGACGACGAACAAATGCTTTCACGCGCACTAGATTTAATTTATCCTCGCATTAAAGAAGCAGAAAGTAAACGATAGGGATTTTTTATAAAGAGAACCGTTTGTCCGTACAAAAAATTTGTATAAAGCAGACGGTTTTTTATTTTTAAAATCCTCTAAAAAATGACAGAGAGGTTTATAATTGATGAAAATAAAATCCGCGATAATCAGAATTGTCTTTGTATTGAATCTGTAAATGAGAATAGAAATTTTGAAAAAATTGTTTTTGATTTCAATGAAGAAGTAAAAAATCTTGAACTTGCAAAGGATGATCCAAAAATAAAAAAACAATACAAAAATTGATTTATATGAAGTTTATTAAACTTAAAAAATCACTTGTAGAAAGGACCTTTACTGTTGAATTCAGAAAATCTTTTATATTTTCAGTTATAATGTAATCAAGATTTTCTTTTTTAGCACATTGCATCTGTAGAGAATCTTCTAAATCTGCTAAATCTTCTTCTAAAAGTACAGTTTTAAAATCTATTTCATCTTCTGAAATAATATGAAATTTGCTTACAATAAATCTTAAAAGTTTTTGCCTGTCTTGTTTTGAAAATTCTTTTCTTATACAAAAATACAAATCTGTTAAAGAATGTGATGTTACATATCCTTCGGCATTTCCAGCAATAATATATCGCATTGCTTTTTCAGCGTCTTTGCCATTCTTTACACGATTCAAAAGCCAGTCAATTATTACATTTGTATCAATAAGAACTCTCATTTTCTAAATTCCATATTTTTCAAGTTTATTTTTTTCAATAAGTTCTTCAGGCTCGGCAACTTTAGAAAGTTTACCTGTAAAATAATTAAAGGTTTCTTCATCTTCTTTTGAAAGTTGTTTTATTTCTGTAGTAACAGTTTTTTCTTTATAGTTTGAAAAAAGATTCATAATAAAATCTGAAACTTTAATTTGATCTTGTTTTGTTAACTGATTATAAATATTGTTAAGAGCAACAGTCATAAATAACCTCCGAAAAAATCATGCTATTATAACACAGATTCGTAAAAATTTGTTAATTTTTTAGAATGAATTAATAATATTGAAAATTATTGATAACAGTTTCAATTCTGCCCCTAATATCGATATTTCCCTTTAAATACAGCAAGAAGAATGATTGTTAAAATTGCACTGCAAAGTTCTGCAAAAGGGGAAGCAAACCAGATTCCGTTTGAGCCTAAAATCAATGGCAAAAGCAAAATGAATGCTACTTGAAAAATCAGTGTTCGGCAGATTGATAAAATTGCACTTACCAAGCCATCGTTCAATGCTGTAAAAAATGAAGAGCCGTAAATGTTTATTCCGCAGAGTAAAAATCCTATTGAATAAATTCTAAATGCCATTTTTGTAAGTGTAAAAAGTTCTTTGTCGTAGCTTGTAAAAATTGCAGCAAATGTTCCGCAAGCACTTTCTGAAAAAATCAACATAACGATTGACGCAATTATTATGATTTTTAAACTTTTTGAAAAACATTTTTTAATTCTGTTTGATTTTCTGCACCAAAATTGTAACTTACGATTGGTGCCGTTCCCATTGAATATCCGATGAAAATTGCGGCAAAAATAAATCCTACATACATAATTACGCCGTACGCTGCAACTCCGTCTACGCCTGCATATTTTAAAAGCTGAATGTTGTAAAGCATTCCCACAAGACTTGCCGAAATGTTGCTTAAAAATTCTGAAGAACCGTTTGTAAGAGTTTTAAAAAGATTTTGCCCCTGCCAGAAAGTTTTTCCCAAATGAAGACGGCATTTTTTTGTGAATATAAAATAAATCAGCGGAATTGCACCCCCAATAAAATATGAAATGTCGGTTGCCAAAGCCGCACCAGTAACTCCCCATCTAAAAAGACCTACAAAAAGTGCGTCTAAAACAATGTTTGTGAATCCAGCGGCAAGAGTTAGAGCAAGTCCCAACTGCGGTTTTTCTGCAGCGATTAAAAAACTTTGGAAAATACTTTGCAACATAAAAGCGGTTAAAGCTGGAACCAAAGTTCTTGTGTACAAAACAGCGTATTTTAAAACTCCATTTTCCGCACCCATTTTTTTTGCCATAGGCTCGCACACAAACCACGCAACAATGCTTAAAACGATTCCGAGTCCGATTGTAAAATAAACTAAAAAAGAAAAAAGTTTATTTGCAGCCTTTTCATTTTTTTCGCCTAAAAATTTTGCAATTAAGGCACTTCCGCCGGTTCCAATCATAAAACCGAAGCCTGAAAAAAGCATAATCAGCGGCATAATTATGTTTACACCTGCGAATGCTTCTTTTCCTGCAAAGTTTGAAACGAAAAGTCCGTCTACAATCGAATAAATTGATGTAAAAATCATCATCAAAATAGAAGAAATTGTGAATTTAAATAATTTTTTGTATGTAAAATGATCCGAAAGTTGAATCTGCATTTTTTTTGCCTCTTATTAATTTTAATTAGAATAATTTTCGATTTCAGCCTTAAGCGAAGAATAATAAAGTTCTTCAAGTTCAATCATCTTTTGGTAATTTTCAAGCCCCATTCTTATAATTGATTTTTTTTCAATTTCGACGATTGGGCCAATCTGCTTTTTTGCAATTTCAAGGCCTTTTTCAGTAAACTTAATAATTTTTGAGCGTTTATCGTTCGGGTTTTCAATAAACTGAATTTGCCCTTTTTTTTGCATACTCAGCACTATATTGTTCACAGTTTGCGGAGGAAGCCCCTGGTCAGTGGAAATCTGTTTTTGTGTTAATCCTTCTTCCATATAAAGTGCGTAAAGAACCTGATTAAAATTGCTGTCTCCACCAAGAATACTGTTCAATTTGTCGTAAAGCCTTGAAGTTTTACTCATAACTTCAATGTCTTTTATAAGAAGTTCTATCTGTTCTGTCATAATTAATCCCAGTTAGGAACAATTTAATCTTATTTGGGATTAATGTCAACAAGGGCTTCTGTTAATTTTTTAGGATTTATGTTATCTTTTTAAAGAGGAATTTTATGTTTTTTACAAAATTGCCGTATTCTTCGGTTTTTAATCTTTCCGAACAGATTGTTGCAAAAAAGAGCCTTATAATCAGTAAAAATGTTTGTTCAACAGAAAATTTTGATTTAACTTTTTATTCTTTTGGCGAAAACGAAGGAATTACCTGGCAAACTGTCCCGAGCGATTTGCTTCTTTTGGTTTTGGATGGTTTTGTAAATTTTGAAACTAAGCAGAATAATCAGACGAAACTTGAAATTGCACAAAAGGGGGACGCGATGATTATAAAATCTCAAAATGAATTTCAGATTTCTGGTAAAAAAAATACGCCGTATAAAATGCTTTTTATGGCTGTAAATAAAAATCTTAATGGAGAAAATTCTATGTTCATTAAAAATTTTGATCAAGGAAAAGTTGTGACCTTAAAAAATCAGGTTGAATTTGAAAAAGGCACAATCGTAAGTAAAACTCTTGTAAATGGTTCTGCGCTGACTATGACACTTTTTGCTTTTGATGAAGGGCAGGGGGTAAGCACTCATGCAGCTGCTGGGGACGCTTTTGTAGTCTGCCTCGAAGGAAATGCCGAAATCACTCTTAATGGCGAAAAACTTTCAATTCACGAAGGTGAATCTTTAATTATGCCAGCCGGTGCCCCTCACGCATTAAAAGCCGTAACCCCATACAAAATGCTTTTAACAGTCGTAAAGGCCTAAGGTTAAAATAAAAATCCCGCCTAAAAAGACGGGATATAGATTTCGAACTAAATTCGGAATGACAAAATTTTTTCTTCGTCATTTTGAATAAGAATTTATATGTCATTCAGAACAAGAATATTCGTCATTCTGAACTTGTTTCAGAATCTTAAGAAATTACCAGTTAATTGAAACGCCTACTAAGAATGAGTGACTGATTGTCTGAACGCTGTCCCTATCATAAGTTTCTGTTTTTTCTGTATCCTGGTCATAAGTGTAACATTTTGTTGCAAAATCATTTGTAAGTCTGTAAGCTACAACCGGGCTACATCTTTTGTTAGGGCAGAATTTAGCCTGAACTTCTGCTGCAATTCCGACTGGAGTAACATAAGTTGAAAGTAATTTAGTGTCGTCTGTAGTTAAAAGATCTTTTCTTTGTGTGTACATATTTAAGCCTAAATCAAGACCGAGCCCAATATTAAAACGAACAACATCTTTTACATCAAATGCAACTGCAGGCCCTACAAAAAAGTTTGTGTGGAAAGCCACTGCTAAATTATCTTCGTCTGTTGATGGAAGATCTCCAACTTTAGTTTTCAGGGCAGTTACTCCACCAATCCCCATATCTACTCCAGCCATAAATCCGGCAGAGAAGAAATTATTGATTCCAAAAAGGTGCCAAGACTGAACATCAAATTCAAAAGAAACGGCTTCTGCAGTGTTTTTTGTTATAATGCCTGCATCTTTGTTTTCTAAGTATGTTCCTTCAACTCCAAGACCACCTAAAATCTGTACATCTCCCTGATACTTTTTTGTTGTTGCAAATGCAGTCCCAGAAATCAAAGCGGCTGCAACCAATGCTGAAATTACCTTTTTCATAATTTTCTCCTATAAAAAGTCAAGAATAAAACTTCAGTTTTAGAATTGACTTTTTAAACACATTCGCAATTAAATGAGAATGTGCAGTAAATAATAAAGTTTGCAACGCAAACTTTTAAAGATAGAAACTGACGGTATTTTCGGCAGTTTTTATCTTACTTTCTCCTAATAAAAAAAAGTTGTTTTATTATAACCCTTTTATTCTGATTTGTCAAAAATGATTGTGAAAGTGCTGCCTTCTCCTTCTTTTGAAACGACAGAAACTTTTGCGTTGTGATATTTTGCGCCGTGTTTTACAATGCTCAATCCTAATCCCGTTCCGCCAGATTCTTTTGAGCGGCTTTTGTCGACTCTATAAAATCGTTCAAAAATTCGTTCAGTTTCGCTTTTTGGAATTCCGATTCCGTTATCTGAAACTGAAATTAAAACTTCTTTTGCGCTAGTTGAAATTAGAACTTTTACAATTCCGTTTTCTTTGTTGTATTTGATTGCGTTGTCAACAAGATTGTAAATCATTTCGTAAATTACAGAAGAAACCCCCAGAATATTTCCATCGTCTCCTGAAATCTGAAGGAAAATATTTTTTCGTTTTGCCACATTTGAAAGAATGTTGAAAATTTCTTCCGTTATTTTTTTGAGGGAAATTTCTTCTTTTTGGTCGCAAATTGATTTTTCATCGAGTTTACTTAATTTTATAATGTCGTTTACAAGAGAAATCATTCGCTGGCTTTCATTGAAAATCGTTGTCGCAAAATCGATAGTCGTTTTTTCATCCGTGCCGCCGTTTTTTAAAATTTCTGCAAAACCTGAAATGCTTGTAAGTGGCGTTTTTAATTCGTGGCTCACATTTGCACTGAATTGTTGGCGTAAAAGTTCGCGCTGATTTTTTTCGTAATTTTCTTCCGCGATTCGTTTGGTGAACGGCTTTAATTCTTCGTAAATTTCACACGCTTCCGGATTTTCCAAATCGATTTTGTTTAAAGGCTCAACGACTTTTTTTGAAATTATTTTTGCAAAAAGCCCTGAAACGATTAATGCCAAAATTAAAATTATGAAAAGCGGTTTTGCCCCCCCTAAAAGTAAAACAGAAACTGAATGTTGATTACAAGAAATTCGTAAAACATCGGAATTATGTAAAATTCGGGCGTAGTAGAGCGTTTTTTCTGTCATAGTTGAAGAGTAGCGCGAAGAAGTTGCCGAACCATTCGTTTTTGCCCGCAAATATTCCACACGATTTGAATGATTTTCAAGATTTTCAGAATCAAGTAAATTGTCAAAAATTACTTTTCCGTCAGAATCGATTAGCGTAATTCTGTTTTTAGTTTTAATTTTTTTTAATTCCGTAAAATTGTGATTTTCTGCGTAATCGTCAATGAAAAAACTTTCGGTTTCAAGTTCGCTAAAAATCTGTTTTTCAAAATAATTGTACAAATTCGTAATGAACAAAAATGCACACACAAAATAAATCAGAACGCCCGTAATAAAAATGTTAGAAAAAATTTTCAGCGAAAGAAATTTAGTTTTCATTTTTGCCTCAAAAATTTTAATTTTAACTGATTTTGTAACCGATTCCGCGCACAGTTTCGATTAAATTTTCATCGTCGAGTTTTTGGCGAAGAGTTCGAATATGAACATCAACCGTTCGGCTTTCAATGTCAGCATCGATTTTCCAGATTGAGTCTAAAAGCTGCTCACGGGTTAAAACATTTCCGCGATTTTCAATCAAAAGAACTAAAAGATCAAAT
>CAVHIX010000008.1:0-1703 GCA_963636135.1 Anaerovoracaceae bacterium | reverse complement strand
GATCAAATTCCTTGATTGTAAGAAAAATCTGTTTTTCATCTTTAAAAACTAAATGGCGATTTATGTCAACTTTTACATTCTGTACGGATAAAATTTTTGAATCCGTGGAATTTTTATTTTTTTCATAGCGGCGCAAAACAGCCTTTATTCGTGAAATCAGCGACATCATTCCGAAAGGTTTTGTAATATAATCGTCGGCACCGGAATCAAGGCCCGTTACAACATCAAATTCTGAATCCTTGGCGGTGAGCATAATCACAGGAATTTGCGAAGTTTCAGGATTTTTTCGCAATTTTTTTAGAATTGAAATTCCATCTTCTTCCGGAAGCATAATGTCGAGTAAAACAAGTTCAGGTTTTTTTTCTGCCATGCTCGCCCAAAATTTTGAAGGAAGCGGAAAACTGTCGCATTCAAATCCCTGACTTTTTAAAGAATAATCAATTAATTTTCTGATAGAATCATCGTCTTCTAATAAATAAATCATATTTTAAAGTCTAGTAGATTTTTTTAAATAATCAAGATTTCATTATGATTTTTTTGTAAAATTTTTGTAAAAATGCTTTATATATGGAAGAAACTAGGTGATTTTAAAATTTATTCATCGTAAAACATTCCAAGAATTTCTTCGAGCATATCGAGAGTGTGAATGTCGCTTTCAAAATCCGAAGAGCCTTTTTGGTGAATTACAAAATTTGTGGCGTAATCTTCTAAAAGTTCAAAAACGAGTCCAATTTCTTCTTCGTCACATTCTGCCAAATCGTCAATTGAATTAATTTTTTGTAAAAGATTTTTTAACTCGCTTGCATTCTGTAAATATTCTTCTGCAATTTCTTTATATTCCGGGATTTTTTGCGATTTTATATAGTCGTAATATTCGTTTTGATTTTGTTCGATTTTCTGTAAAGTTGAAATTAAAAATTCATCAGGATTTTCAGTCATTTGCCCAAATTATAGCAAGATTTTTTACGCGTGAAAAGATATTTTAAAAAGGTGCTGCTATAGATGCTGAAACAGGTACAGCATAACATTCTTTTCGATATATCGAAAACTTTTTATATTTTTACTTGATTTTTTCGGTATATCGAAAGCTTTTTATATTTTTATTTGATTTTTGGGGTATAATGAAATATACTGCTTTCATACAAACTGTATCGGAGTTTATATGAAAAAATTTTTATCGATTTTTTTAACGGTTTTATGTTTGGCTTCTTGTAAACAGATTACACAAGAAAATTATTACGACATTGTTGCGGTTTCTTTTGATGCAAACGGTGGGTCGGGGGTAATGCCAGATCAGCGAGTTGCTGCCGGAAAGAAACAGAATTTAAATAAAAATGCCTTTACCGCTCCTAATGGAAAAATTTTTGCGGGTTGGGCTTACAGTGCAGAAGGTGAAGTTGAGTTTTCAGATTGTCAGCAGTTTGAATTTTCTAACAACGAACTTTTGTATGCCCAGTGGAAAATTCTTGAAGGAACCGGAACTGGAATCGTAGACCCGGAATCCTATAAATTCGGTAAATTTTTTGAAGGTACAGAAAGTGACACTATAACTCCAGGCGACGATTTTTATAATTACATTGGAAATTATGCTCTAACTTCTGATGATTTTGCTTCAACATTTGAGGTAGCCGAAGATACCATAAAAAATTATCTTTATGAGGAATATACAAATCCAACTTCAAATCTTATAAAAATTTCAAAAT
>CAVHIX010000007.1:0-20484 GCA_963636135.1 Anaerovoracaceae bacterium | reverse complement strand
GGGGTGGAAGAAGCAAAACGGGAAGAAAAAATTTGGTAGACGATTTTATTTTTTGCCCATTCAGGGACGGTAAAAATTTCTTCTTCGCGAGAATTTTCTGGGCAATCGAACATTAAATCGACATCTGTAATTTCTTCTTTGTAAAAATCAATATTCCCTAAAAATTCAGTTTTTCCTTCAAAATCTGTAAGTTCAAAAAAATAGCGCAGGCAAATCACCTTAAATTTTAAATTCACTTCCCAATAATCGAAATAAGAATCGCTTGCGAATTTTTGCATTTCTTTTTGATTTTTTGAATCGACCATCGAAAGCGGAAGATATTTGTCCTGGCTGTGAAAAATTATTTTTTTTATATCGTTTTTTTTAGTTTTAATTCTGAATAAAAAATTATTTTTTGAAATAGAAAACGCGAATCGGTTTGTAGGTTCGTGAATAATCGATGAAAATTCCATAGCAAAAATTGTAACACAAATAATTTAATTGAGAAAGAGTTTAAAAATCACTATAATCAGAATTATGTCTGGATTTTATGATTTTTATGATGTGGCTGTAGTTGGGGCAGGTCACGCGGGCGTAGAAGCGGCTTTGGCTTGTGCGCGAATGGGATTAAAAACTGTAGTTGTAACTCAAACTCCCGATGCAATTGGTAGAATGAGCTGCAATCCTTCGATTGGGGGAATTGCAAAAGGAAATATTGTTCGCGAAATCGATGCGTTGGGCGGACAGATGGCAAAAATTATCGACAAATCAATGATTCAGTTTCGAATGTTGAATAAAAGTCGAGGCCCGGCTGTTCAGGCTCCTAGATCTCAGGCTGATAAAATCGTTTATTCGCAGATTGCACGAAAAACTCTTGAAACAACGCCAAATCTTTCTACTTTAATGGATGTTGTGGTTGATATTTTAACGGTTGACAGTTCAACGCCGCTTCCTCCAAATTCAGACAGTAGTGCCGAAAAGGGAACGATTCCTGGGGAATTCAGGTCAAATAGTCAAAATCAAATGCGACAAAAAGTAACGGGAATTGTAACTGAACGCGGGCGAGTGATTCCAGTTCGTGCTGTAGTTTTAACAACCGGAACTTTTTTGGGTGGGCGAATTTTTATTGGTGAATACGATGCCCCTTGCGGAAGAATCGGTGAACCGGCGGCTTTTGGGCTTACGGCAAGTTTGCACAGATTGGGTTTTACAACTGGAAGATTAAAAACGGGAACTCCGCCAAGAATTTTAAAAAGTACGATTGATTTTTCAAAATTGGAAGAAAATCCTGGCGATGATGAAATTGTTCCGTTCAGTTTTGACACTGAAAAAGTGGAGCGGCCTTTGGTTCCGTGCCATGTTGTGTATACAAATGAGCGAACTCATAAAATCATTCGCGAAAATATTTCCAGGTCTCCGCTTTATTCTGGAAAAATCAGTGGAATTGGACCTCGTTATTGTCCTTCAATTGAAGATAAAGTTATGCGTTTTGCAGAGCGCGATCGCCATCAGATTTTTGTTGAACCGGAAGGCCTTGAAACTGATGAAATGTATTTAAATGGATTTTCGTCAAGTTTGCCGGAATGTGTTCAGGATGCGTTTATGCGAACTTTGCCAGGTTTTGAAAATGCCGTTCAGTCGCGTCCAGGGTATGCGGTTGAGTACGATTATGTTGAGCCGACTCAGCTTTTTGCTTCTCTTGAAACAAAACGGGTAAGCGGAATGTTCGATGCGGGCCAGATAAACGGAACTAGCGGTTATGAAGAGGCGGCGGGGCAGGGCCTTGTTGCAGGAATTAATGCGGGTCTTTATGCTCGTGCCCATAAGGAATTTTGTGGGCCACTTTGTTCGCTTCCAGATGGGTTTCATGGGGCGATTGCAAGTAGTGAAGAAGGCTGTTTTACTCCGAAAGCGTGCATGTCTGCGTGTGAGTTAAAAAGATTTTATGAAATCAGTGAAGAAACTTCAAAAAAATTGAATGAATTAGAAAAAAATTGTCAGGAAAATGCTGGTTTTTCAAATTTTAAAAATATTCCGGAATGGAAGCCTTTAATTTTGGGGCGTGATGAAGCATACATTGGTGTTTTAATTGACGATTTGGTCACTCTTGGAACTAAAGAACCGTACAGAATGTTTACCGCTCGTGCCGAATACAGATTGAAACTTCGTCATGATACAGCCGATCAGCGACTTACAAAATATGCCTATGAAGTCGGGCTAAAAACTAAAAGTCAGTTAGACAAAGTTGAAGAAAAATATGCAAAATTAAACGAAATTGTTGCCTGTTTCTTGAAAAATCCGAAATTTGAAAATCCGGGATACGATGAAAAACTTTTTGAAGAAGCAAAAATTCAGTTTAAATATAAATATTACATCGAAAAGCAAGATAAACGCGTAGAAAAAATGCATAAAATGGAAAATGTTCGAATTCCTCTTGATTTTGACTACGGCGCAATTCCTTCGCTTTCGAGTGAAAGCCGGTTAAAACTTGAAAAAGTTCGCCCATTAACATTAGGCCAGGCAGAACGAATTAGTGGAATCCGTAATTCTGACATAATGCTTTTAATGGTTTACTTGAAGTAAAATTATTTTTCAAAATTTTCGATTTGTTCCATAATTAGAGGAATTAATTGCTTTTTTCGGCTGACAACATCTTTTAGAAAATAAGCATCTTCTTCTAATTTTGGAAATGTTATAAACGGTAAAAATTTTGGATCCGCGCTGATTAAAAAAACGCTTGAAAGTTGCGTGATATCTGTTACCAAAAGGGAAGCAAAAAGGGCCTTGTTTCCGCGCCGTTCGATTTCTAGTTCTTTTAAGAAATCTGATTTTTTGTCTAAAATTTCGCGCAAATTTCCAACTTCAATCTGGCTTACAGAAAAACTTCCTTTTTCTTCGTTGTATTCTTTCATGTCCTGGTGAATTACTTCTGTTGGGGAACGGCCTTTTATTCGGCTGCCGGCAGTTAAAATTTCTTTTCCGAGAGTTTGAATGTCTAAATCTGTAATGTTTGAAAGGTATTCTGCGATTTGCCGATCGATTTGAGTTGTTGTTGTTGATTGTAAAATTAATGTGTCGCTTAAAATTCCGCATAAAAGAAGACTTGCAATATCTTTTGGAATAGGAATTTTTGATTCCTGGTAGAGAGTAGCAATCAGTGTTGAAGTTGAGCCGACTGGTTTATTTATAAAAGTGATTGGATAAGTTGTGCTTAAAGTTCCGATTCTGTGGTGGTCGATTATTTCCTGGATTTTATAATGTTCAACTCCTTCTACAGCCTGGCTTAATTCGTTGTGGTCGACTAAAATGAGTTCAATGTTTGGTTCATTGGTTAAATCGTGTTCGGAAATTATGCCGATTACTTTGTTTGCTGAATCTACAACTGGGAGACGGCGGATTGGAGAATTTTGAATTAATTTTCTGACCTTTGAAATTGAATCTTCTGGTTTTACGGCAGGAATTTCCGGGTCTGAAACTAGCGTTACTGGCGTTGAATAAGCGATTAGCATAACTGTTCTGCTTGTGTCATAAGGGCTCATTATTACGCTAACGCCATTTTTTTGTGCTTTTTCTTTTAATTCCTTTTTTAGAACATAACCGCTTGTGATGATTAAAAGTTTTATTTTTTGATCAATGCACTGTTCATAAATTTTTTCGCGGTCAGAAGTGATTACAATCGTGTTTTCGCTTGCGTGTTCTTTTAGCATTTTGCTGAAAGTTTCATCGCTTGCCCCACCAACTAAAATTCCGGCTTTAAAAGTTTCATTCTGATTTTGAACTACGATTGGCTGAGCGTTCATTGTTTTTATGATTGAATCTATATTTGTAGAAATGTTGATTTTCTGTTCCGGATTTAAAATTGTTAATAATTTTTGGGCAAAACTTGAATAATGCAAAAGAGAAATGTATTTTCCGGTTTTGTCTACAATTGGAATTGCGCGAGATTTTGTGGAATTTAATTTATTCAGTGCCGTCCATACAGAAGTTTGGCCTTCTACAGTTGTAAAAGAATCTGACATAAAATACTGAACTTGAGGTGTTAAATCTGGGATATAAGAAGGAAAAGGCACTTTAAATTTTTTAAAAACATAATCTGTCTGTGGATTAAAATGACCGGCACGAGCAGCTTTATAATTTGAAAATCCTTGCAGCGTTTTTAATCGTTCGTAAGCAACTGCGCTAACCGCTGAATCTGTGTCCGGATTTTTATGGCCAAAAATGTAAATTGTTTTTTTCATACAAAAATAAAGATACAAAAAACAAGTAATTTTGTCAAGTGAAAGTTTAAAATTCATACTTGCAAAAAAAATTATAAATCACTATTATAATTGGAAACATACGGCAAAGAGGTCGTAGATTTTGTGCTGCATAGTCGGTAAAAAGTCTACGACCTTTTATTTTTTGAGGTGTAAAATGTCTAAATTTATTTTTGTAACAGGTGGCGTTGTAAGCGGATTAGGAAAAGGAATTACAGCTGCGAGTTTAGGCCGACTTTTAAAATCAAGGGGATTGAAAATCGCTTCCCAAAAATTAGATCCTTATATGAATGTTGACCCGGGAACGATGAGCCCTTTTCAGCACGGTGAAGTTTTTGTTACAGAAGACGGCTCAGAAACTGATCTTGATTTAGGCCATTATGAACGATTTATTGATGAAAATTTAAATAAATATTCAAATCTTACTAGTGGTCGCGTTTATTGGGATGTTTTAAATAAAGAACGAAAAGGCGAATATTTAGGTCAAACCGTTCAGATTATTCCTCATGTTACAAACGATATAAAAGATTACATTTTAAAAAATGCTGAAGTTACAAAAGCTGATATTAGCATCGTAGAAATTGGTGGAACAATCGGTGATATTGAAAGTCTTCCGTTTATTGAAGCAATTCGTCAGTTGGCCCTTGAAATTGGAAGAAGAAATTGCCTTTTTATTCATGTTTGTTTGGTTCCGTACATTTCTGGAAGCGATGAGTTTAAATCAAAACCAACGCAGCATTCCGTAAAAGAATTAATGGGAATGGGAATTCACCCGGATATTATCGTAACCCGCTGTGATGAAGTAATTCCGGCTGATATTCGTAAAAAGATTTCGCTTTTCTGTAATGTTTCTGAAGATTGCGTAATCAATAATACAACTCTTCCGTCGCTTTATGAAGTTCCGTTAATGCTCCACGATCAAAAAATGGATGATGTCGTTTGTCGCGAATTGGGCTTTGAAAATACAAAAATCGACCTTTCTGAATGGGAAAATATGGTAAAAGCGATTCATTCTCGTCAAGGGGAAATTCAAATCGCGTTAGTTGGAAAATATGTAAAACTTCACGATTCGTATTTGAGCATTGTTGAAAGTTTAAATCACGCAAGTTTCGTAGTCGGAAAAAATTTAAAAATCAAATGGGTTGACAGCGATTCTGTAAATGATCAGAGTGCGCCAGAAATTTTTAAAGATTGTCAGGGAATTATTCTTCCGGGCGGATTTGGAAACCGTGGAATTGAAGGAATGATTTGTTCCTGTAAATATGCAAGAACGCACAATCTTCCGTATTTTGGAATTTGTTTAGGAATGCAGATTGCCGTAATCGAATTTGCGCGTGATGTTTTAGGTTTGAAAAATGCCAATAGCACAGAATTTGATGAACAGTGTGAAAATCCTGTAATCGATTTAATGAAAGATCAGGAAGGCGTAATTATGGGTGGCACAATGCGATTGGGAAAATATCCGTGCCGCGTAAAATCTGGAACAATTATGCAAAAAGCGTACGGGGCTGTTACAATTGAAGAACGCCATCGCCATCGTTACGAATTTAATAACAAATACCGCGATTTAATGCAGGAAGCGGGCCTTATAATTGGTGGAACGAGCCCAGACGATAAAATTGTAGAAACTGTAGAACTTCCGCAGTCGGATGCTAAAAATTCGCACAAATTTTTTATCGGTGTTCAGTTTCACCCGGAATTTAAAAGCCGCCCGAACAATGCCGGTCCTTTATTCGTAGAATTTTTGAAGGCCTGTGTTCAGGATTAAAATTAAGATTCGTAAGTTTTTAAAATCGATTCAGCTGTAACAACACGACTTTGCCGCAAATCCATAGATTGTTTTTCGATGTAGCGGTGGGCCTGTTGTTCAGTCATATTTAAATATTGAATTAAAACGCATTTTGCACGGTTTACAAGGCGCGTTTCTTCAAGTTTATTCTGTAATTTTTGATTTTGTTCTTTTAATTTTTGCAGTTCTTTCTGGTTATTTTTTGCTGTTTCAACGGGAATTAAAACTGTATCGACATTTCCTAAAGTTGCAGAATCAATTTGAGAAAAATCTTCTGTGTAAAAAAATTTTTTAACGCCGGATTTTAAAAGCTGCGTTTCATATTCTAAACATTTTTTTTCAGAAACAATAAGAACACAATCCATATAAAAACTATAAAAGATTTTCGTTGATTTTACAATCTGAATAAATTTCAATAAATATAGAAAAAAAGAAAAAATTTTGCTAAACTTGAAAAATAATTTTATTGGAGGCAGGAAGATTTTAAATCTTCGGTTTTGATATGTGTGGAATAGTCGGATATGTTGGCCCTTCTAATGCGGTGCCGTATCTTTTAAATGGATTAAAAAAACTTGAATATCGCGGTTATGATTCATCTGGAATTGTAATTGGAAAATTTGAAAATAATGAACCAAAATTTTATCTTTATAAAAAAGCCGGAAAATTAAAACAGTTAGTCGGAATCTTGCCAAAAGAATTGTCTGGGGCCTGGGGAATTGGGCATACTCGCTGGGCGACTCACGGAATGGTAACTGACACGAACGCTCACCCGTTTTTTTCTCAGAATAAGAAAATTGCAGTCGTTCATAATGGAATTATCGAAAATTTTATTCCTTTGCGCGAAAGTTTAAAAAAAGAAGGCGTTACTTTTGAAAGCGAAACTGACAGCGAAGTAATTCCAAATCTTGTTCAAAAATATTATAACGGAAATCTTTTGGAAGCAGTGCAAAACGCGCTTAAAAATGTAATTGGAACTTACGCCCTTGCAATCACTTCAATTTTGGAGCCGAATAAAATTGTTGTTGCAAAACGCGGGGGGCCTTTGGTAATCGGCATTGCGGAAAAAACTTATTATGTTGCGTCAGATGTTAACGCAATCGTTGGAAATACAAATCAGGTAATCTATCTTGAAGATGGCGATATTGTTGAAATTACGCCAGAAGGATTAAAATTCCCGAATATTATCGACAATGATTATCAAAATCGTGTTGAAGAAGTAAAAATTAATGCTTCAGAAACTGAAAAATGCGGATTTGATACTTATATGGAAAAAGAAATCAATGAACAGCCAGAAAGTATTGAACGCGCATTCGCCGGAAGAATTGATCTAGAAGAAGCAACTTCAAAATTAAGCGGATTTGAAGATGAAATTTTTGCCAAAACTCAAAAAATTACTGCAATCAGTGCGGGAACTTCTTATTATGCGAGTATGTTTGGTGGCCTTTTGTTTGAACAGTTTGCCCGAATTTCTGCAAGTTCAGAATTTTCAAGTGAATTGCGATATAAAAATCCGATTGTAAATAAAGATGATGTTTATCTTGCGGTAAGCCAGAGTGGAGAAACTGCCGATACAATTTACGCGATGAAAGAAATTCACGAAAAAGGCGGAAAAGTTTTTGGAATCTGTAATGTTGTAAGTTCTACAATTGCCCGCGAAACTGACGGTGGGGCTTTTATTCACGCAGGTCCGGAAATCGCTGTCGCTTCGACAAAGGCCTTTTCTAATACGCTTATAATTTATTATCTTTTGGCGTTAAAATTTGCCCGCCAGCGAGGAATGAGTCGCGAAGACGGATTAAAATTCATCAATCATATAGAAAATATGCCTCGTCTTGTGAAAGCAGCTTTAGCTCAAAAAGAAAAAATTCAGCAGATTGCAAAAAAATATTACAATGCAAAGGATTTTTTATTTTTGGGCCGCGGATATATGTACCCAATCGCGTTGGAAGGCGCTTTAAAATTAAAAGAAATAACTTACATTCACGCAGAAGCATTTGCTGCCGGAGAAATTAAGCATGGTCCAATCGCAATGGTAAACGAAGAAGTTCCAAGCGTATTTTTAGTTCCGGACGATTTTTTACGCGAAAAAGTAATTTCTGGTATAAAAGAAATTAAAGCCAGAAAGGGCCCGATAATCGCAATCGGGGTTGAAGGCGATAAAGAAGTTGAACAGATTGTAGACGATTTTATTCCGGTGCCAAAAGTTGAAAATTCAGCATTTTATGCTCTTCCGATGGTTACGGTTTGTCAGCTTTTAGCGTTCTATTGTGCAAAATTCTTAGGCCGCGATGTAGATCAGCCGAAAAATCTTGCAAAATCTGTAACAGTTGAATAAATTTATTAGTTCTTTTTTATAAATTATTGACAAAAAAAATAAAAAAAGACATAATAAAGCCATTAAGGCAAAGAGGTCGTAAATAAATATCCATTTGGGTATTTGTCTACGGCCTTTTTTAATTTGTAATCGGCAAGGGCGTCGTGAATTTTTCTAGTTTTTTACTTCTTCTAGGAATTTTTGCGAGCCCTTTTGTTTTAAAATAAGTAAATTGGAGGAAAAAATGGATAAAGTAACTTCTATTTTCGGCGAAAATGTTTTCAATGAATCAGTTATGAAAACTCGATTGCCAAAAGAAACTTACAAACAACTTATGAAAACAATTGAAGGCGGGGAAAAACTTGATCCTTCAGTTGCAAATGTTGTTGCAAACGCTATGAAAGATTGGGCGGTTGAAAAAGGTGCAACTCATTTTACTCACTGGTTTCAGCCATTGACAGGAGTAACTGCAGAAAAACACGACAGTTTTATTTCTCCTACAAAAGATAATGGAATTATCATGGAATTCAGCGGAAAAGAATTAGTCCAGGGGGAACCGGACGCTTCTTCTTTTCCGAGTGGTGGATTAAGAGCTACATTCGAAGCCCGCGGATACACTGCATGGGATCCAACTTCTTATGCATTTATTAAAGACGGAACTTTGTGTATTCCAACTTGTTTCTGTTCGTATACAGGTGAAGCTCTCGACAAGAAAACTCCACTTTTGCGTTCAATGCAGGCAATCAATAAACAGGCTTTGCGCGTTTTAAAACTTTTCGGAAACGAAGATGTAACAAGCGTAAAAACTACAGTTGGCCCAGAACAGGAATATTTTTTAATCGACAAATCAGTTTATGATAAACGCGAAGATTTGATTTTTACAGGAAGAACTTTGTTCGGTGCAAAATCTCCAAAAGGTCAGGAACTTGAAGATCATTATTTTGGTATGATTAAACCTAGAGTTCAGGCTTTTATGAAAGATTTAAACGAAGAACTCTGGAAACTTGGAATTTTGGCAAAAACTGAACATAACGAAGTTGCTCCAGCTCAGCATGAATTGGCTCCAATTTTTACAACGACAAATCTTGCCTGCGATCACAACCAGCTTACAATGGAACTTATGCGAAAAGTCGCTGCAAAACACGGAATGGTTTGCCTTTTGCATGAAAAACCATTTGCCGGCGTAAACGGTTCTGGAAAACATAACAACTGGTCAATTTCTACAAATACTGGAAAAAACCTTCTTGATCCAGGGGCAACTCCTGCTAGTAATGCGCAGTTCCTTTTGTTCCTTGCAGCTGTAATTAAGGCCGTTGACGAATATCAGGATTTGCTTCGAATTTCTGTTGCTTCTGCTGGAAACGACCATCGTCTTGGAGCAAATGAAGCGCCTCCGGCAATTGTTTCTATGTTCCTTGGAGACGAACTTTCTGAAATCCTTGAATGTCTTGAACAGGGAAAACCTTACGGCGTTCACGAAAAACAGAAAATGGAAATCGGCGTTACGGTTCTTCCTGAGTTTAATAAGGATACAACTGATCGAAACCGAACAAGTCCATTCGCATTCACAGGAAATAAATTCGAATTTCGTATGTTGGGTTCTTCTGAAAGCATTGCCTGCGCAAATATTATGTTGAACACAGCCGTTGCCGAAGAATTGAGTCAGTTTGCAGATATTCTTGAAAAATCAAGTGATTTCCAGGGTGATTTGCAGAGATTGATTCTTAAAACAATCAAAGAACATAAACGAATTATTTTCAACGGAAACGGATACGATGATTCTTGGGTAAAAGAAGCTGAAAAACGCGGACTTTTGAACTTGAAATCTACTCCAGAAGCTTTAATTCACTTGGTTGACAAAAAGAATCTTGATCTGTTCAAAAAACATTCAGTTTTCAGTGAAGTTGAAGCTCGGTCACGATTTGAAATTCAGAATGAAAACTACACAAAAATCATCAATATTGAAGCTTTAACAATGCTTGATATGGCTAAAAAAGACATTCTCCCTGCCGGAAGTGCCTATGCAAAAGAATTGGCCGATACAATTATTGCGAAAAAAGCTGTTGGCGGCGTAGAAGATTCATACGAATCAGATTTGCTTAAAAAAGTAAGCGCCCTCACAAGCTGTATTTATTCAAAAGTTCAGGCTCTCGAAAAAGATGTTGTAAATGCAAAATCAATTTCCGGAACAAGCGAACTTGCCCTTTATTACAGAAATACAGTTTTTGCCGCAATGAACGAATTAAGAGCAAATGTTGACGAACTCGAAGGCTATGTTCCAAAAGAAAAATGGCCATTCCCAAGCTACGGCGACATTCTTTACAGTGTACGCTAAAATAAGCTGAAAGATGAAAAAAGGAATTCTTGTAAAGCAGGAATTCCTTTTTTGTTTTTAAATCGAAGTATGTACAGTATATTTAAAATATAGTATAATTTTTACTGGAAACGCTTAGATTTTAAAGACGGTCGTCTCTCAAACTCAATCAGATTTTCTGAAATTTGAATTATGGGAGATGCTTATGACATTTGATAAAATCGTTGAATTGCTAAAATTAATTACAGCGATAATTGAAATTGTTATAGCAGTACTTTCTTACTTAAAAAATAGAAAAGAGTAAAAAAAAACCGTCCTTCAGTCTTCGAAACAGGACGGTTTTAACCAAAATGTAGAGACGACCTGAAAAATCAAGCGTTTCCTTTTTTTAATATATAATAAATCTTATTTTTCGTCAAATATTTAATCTTTTACATCTAGCATTAAATATTCAACCGGTTTTCCAGGTGGAATCATTGGGAGAACCATCTCATCCAGGTAAATTTCGGCGTCGATTATTGCGGCTTTTTTTGATTTTAGGGCTTTGTCGAAGGCGTCTTTAAATTCTGTTTCATTTTTTGCATGGAATCCCTGAATTCCGTATGCTGCGGCTAATTTTTGCCAGTCCGGGCCAAAATCGAGTGTTGTATTTGAATATCGTTTTTCGTAGAAAAGGGTTTGCCACATTCGAACATTTCCGAGGGCGTGATTATCAAAAATTACAATTATAATCGGTAAATCGTAGTGTTCGATTGTTGCCAATTCGTTACAGTTCATTCTAAAAGAACCATCGCCTGCAAAATGAACTACAGTTTTTGTAGGATTTGCAAACTGCGCTCCGATTGCTGCCCCTGTTCCGTAACCCATTGTTCCAAGTCCGCCGGAAGTTAGGAAAGTTCGAGGTTTTGCAAAATTGTAGAATTGCGCCGTCCACATCTGATGCTGGCCAACTTCTGTTGTGATAATCGTGTCATCTTTTACCTGAGAATTAACATATTCCAAAACGAATTTTGGAGACAAATCCTGTTTTTTGTTGTAAGAAGGCGGAACGATTTTTTTCCATTCGTCAACTTGTTTGTTCCAATCAGAATATTCTTTTTTGCTGATTTTTGAAGTAAGATTTGAAAGAATTTTTTTTATGTCGCCGATTAAAGCGTTATCAACATCAATCATTTTGTTTACTTCGGCTGGGTCAATGTCAATCTGAATGATTTTTGCGCCATTTGCAAATTTTTTAGGGTCGCCAATAACTCTGTCGCTGAAACGGCAACCGATTGCAAGTAAAAGATCGCATTTGTCGCAGGCTGTGTTTGCCGCATAAGTTCCGTGCATTCCAATCATTCCAGTTGAAAGCGGGTGAGTGTTCGGAAATGTTGATTTTCCCATTAATGACATTGAAACCGGAATATTTGCTTTTTCTGCGAATTCTTTTAATTCTGCACTGGCATTTGAAATTTGAACGCCACCGCCGGCATAAATAAACGGTTTTTGAGATTCGTTGATTAATTTTGCCGCATTTAAAAGTTGTTCTTCTGTAGTTTGATCTGCGAATTTAAATTCATCGTCGAATTTTAAAGTTTTTGGATCAACTGATTCGTATTCTGTAACGGCTGAAGTAATATCTTTCGGAATATCGATTAAAACAGGGCCCGGGCGACCAGAAGAGGCGATATGAAACGCTTTTCTGATTGTCGGTGCTAAATCTTCGATATTGTGAATCATAAAATTATGTTTTGTGATTGGCATTGTAACGCCTGTAATGTCGATTTCCTGGAAAGAATCTTTTCCGAGTTGCGATTGAGAAACATTACAAGTAATTGCCACGATTGGAATTGAATCCATGTAAGCAGTTGCAATTCCTGTTACAAGATTTGTTGCACCTGGACCGCTAGTTGCCATACAAACGCCAACTTTTCCTGTTGAGCGGGCGTAACCGTCTGCCGCGTGACTTGCCCCTTGTTCGTGGGCAGTTAAAATATGACGAATTCTGTTTGAATTTTTGTAAAGGGCATCGTAAATATTTAAAATTGCCCCTCCCGGATAACCAAAAACAGTGTCTACCCCTTGTTCGAGTAAACATTCAATAACAATCTGTGAGCCAGAAATTTTCATATCTTTTCCTAAAAAATTATTTTTTTGAAATTCATAGTAGCATTTTTACAAAAAATTCTCAATCAGTGAAAAAAATGGCCTAAAAGCAAAAAAATGTAATTGCGGAAGATTTGTGCTCGTTGACTGGCAGCATAAAAAAATGCGTTCAGCATTTTTGCCGTGCAAGCGGTACTCATCTGTAGCAAGGACATTTTTTTGCGTTTTGTAAAGGGCCTTTATTTCTTGAAATTAAAAGAATTTTCAAAATTCTTAAAAAATATAAAAAAAATCTTGACAACTGGTAAATGTAAAGTATTATGTAAAATATGAAAACGCTTACACAGAAAATTACAATGCAACAGCTCGCAGAAATTGCAGGAATTTCAATTGCCACTGTTTCTCGGGTTCTTAACGGAAGCGAAAAAGTTTCTGAAGGGACTAAGAAAAAGGTTTTGGATTTGGCAAAGGAATATAATTTTCAGCCGAACGAAACTGCCCGAACAATGGCTCAGGGAAAATCCCATATGATTGCGGTTGTGCTTCCGGATATCGTAAATCCGTATTTTTCGCTTTTGCTTCAGTATTTGGAAGAATTGTGTGAAAAAAATGGATACACGATGATTTTCTTTAACTCAAACGGCGACACGGAAAAAGAAAAATCAATTGTGCAGAAAATGATTGCGCGTCAGATTGATGGACTTTTAATTACAATGACAAAAGTTGATTCTGAAACGATTCCGCTTTTAAAAGATGCGCCTTTTCCGGTGGTTGTAATGACTCGTGCGATGAAAAATCTTGATTCTGTGGGGATTGAGCACATTAAGGGGGGCGCGCTTGCCGCAGATTATCTTCTTCAGAAAAATGTAGAAAAATTCTGTTATTTCGGGCTTGAAGAAGATGAAAAATATTGGGGATTCCGCGACGAACTTTTAAAAAACGGAATTTCAAATGACCGGATTGAAATAATCGGAAATCAGAACTGGTATTTTAATTCGATTGAAAATGGTGCGATGATTCTTCGAAATTATATTCGCAATAATATTAAAAATTGTAAAATCGGGCTTTTCTGCGTAAATGATATGTATGCAACTCACGCGGTAAGTGAAGCGCAAAGTAATGGGATAAAAATTCCGGATGAGCTTTCGATTGTTGGATTTGATAACACGATGCTTTGCGAAATCTGTTACCCGAAATTGACATCGATTTTTCAGCCACTAGACGAAATTGCAAAAGATTCGTTTGAAATTTTAATGCACCGGATTGAAGAAAAAAATCTTAGTTCGACCCCTGAAGTAATAAATTTAGTTCCAAGAATTGTTGTTCGTGGAACCTAAAATAAAAAAATAAAATTGTAAATTAAATCCTAGGAGGAAAATATGAAAAAAATTGGAATTATTGCCGCAATGGCTTTAGCAGCTGTTTCTTTTAGCTGTTCTTCAAAAAAATCTTCTGATTCGTTGAGCATTATGTTTCAAGGTTCAGATGCAGAACAAGCCGCTATAAAAGCGAGTACGGACCGATTTACCCAAAAAACTGGAATTAAAGTTGATTTGATGTATACGCCACACGATTCTTATACTTCAAAATTGGCAAGTTTTATTCGTAATAAAAAAGTTCCGGATGTAATTCAGATTGACGGGCCGGTTTTGGCAAATCTTGCGTGGTCTGGCGTAATTCAGAGCGTTGAGCCTTATGTTGATAAAGCGATTTTGGATGATATGACGCCTTCGAATGTTTTGCAGTGTACTTATCCAATCGACGGAAAAAAATATGCAATCGGTCAGGCTGATTCAACAGTTCTTTTGTATTGTAATAAAAAATATCTTGAAAAAATAGGTGCCCGCATTCCAAAAAATGTAGACGATGCTTGGACAGTTGAAGAATTTGACGAAATCTTGGGAAAACTTGCCGCTTTAGACGAAGTTCAGTGGCCGCTCGATTTAATGTGGGCATGGAATCTTGCTGGTTCTGAATGGGGAACTTACGGATTTTACGAAACTTTGGTTTCCGGTGGTGCTGATTTAGTTGACCGAAAAACCTGGAAAGCTGAAGGAACTTTAAATAGCCCTGAAGCCGTAAAAGTTTTGAGCTACTTTAAAAAATGGGGCACAAATGGCTGGATTGTTCCAAAATCTGCTGGTGAAAATACTTTGTACAACGATGCTCGTTCAACCGCAATCGCTTGGAATGGAAACTGGAATTTCACAGTTTGTAAAGCTGCAATGGGCGACGATGTAATCGCTTTACCACTTCCGAATTTTGGAAAAGGCACATACGCTCCAAACGCAACATGGATTTGGGGAATTTCTGCAAATTCTAAAGTTCCACAAAAAGCCGGTGAACTTTTGAGTTTTATGCTTACAGATGACCAATTCCTTGATGATATGAAAAAAACTGGCGCGTTCCCGGCACTTAAAAAATTTGCTGCCCGCTGTGAAGATTATATGGACGAATCAAGAATGGCAATCGCTTACGAACAGGCAAGTCACGCTGTAAGTCGCCCGCTTCACCCTGGATATCCTGCAATCACTTTAGCATTCTCGAACGCTTTTGAATCAATTCTTACTGGAAAAGATGTTCAAACTGAACTTGATAATGCGGCTAAAAAAATCGATGCAGATTTTGCAGATAACGATGGATATCCTCCATTCGGAAATAAATAAAAAATCGTAAAAAAGGCGGAAATTCTTAAAAAAAATGAGAATTTCTGTCTTTTATAAAAAAGAAAACGAGGTTTTTTATGGAAAAGAAAAATACATTTTTAAAAGTTTCAAAATCTGTGAATTGGCAAAATTTTTGTAAACTCGCAAAAGAACGAAATATTCGACAGGAAATTTATATGGTTCTTCCGGCGGTAATACTTTTAATTGTGTTTATGGTTGTGCCTTTTCTTTCAGCTTTTAAACTTTCTTTGACAAACCAAAAATTAATTGAAAATCCGAATATCCCGACAAAATTCGTGGGATTAAAAAATTATATTGAAATCTTTTCGGATAAATCTTTCTGGCAGGCATTTAAAAATGTAGTTTTATTTACCTGTATGGTAATTCCGATTCAGTGCGGATTTGCACTTTTGATGGCGAACGCGTTAAATCGTGTAAAATTCTTAAAAGGATTTTTGCGCGGATTATTTTTTCTTCCATATATTACGCCAATGGTAATCGTTGCGGTAATCTGGAAGTCGATTTATCAGTATCCTTCAGGAATTGCAAATATGGTTTTAAATTTCTTGAGCGCGGGGCACTTTAAAGCTGTCGACTGGCTCGGAAATCAGCATACGGCTCTTTTTGCAATTACAATTCTTTCGGCTTGGCAGGCGTTTGGTTTTCAGATGGTAATTTATTTGGGCGCACTGCAAAGTATTCCTGATTCTTTATACGAAGCGGCTAGTATTGACGGGGCAACTTCTTGGCAGCAGTTTTGGCATATTACAATTCCGTCTTTAAAAAGTACTTCGGTTATGGTTTTGATTATTACTACAATTCAGGCTTTAAAACTTTTTACTCAAGTTAATATTATGACAAAAGGTGGACCAAACGGTTCTACAAATACGCTTGTAAATTACATTTATGAAAGTGGATTTACGGCTCAAAAAATCGGTTATTCATCGGCAGCATCTGTAATTTTATTCCTGCTGATTTTGATTATATTCCTTATTCAGAACAAACTTCTTCGCGGAAAAGAAGAAAAATTGCGCGACTAATTTTTAGGAAATTTTAATTTTGATTTTGAAGGAGTAAATTATGGTTAGACCAAAGAAAAAAGATCTTGCATTTACAATTTTTTTAGTAATTTTAGGATGTATTATTGTAACTCCGATTTTTTTAATGTTCGTTTCGTCTTTAAAAGATGACCGCTACGAAATTATGAAAGATATGGGCTCTTTAAAAGCGTTTACGGTTTCAAATCCGACTTTAAAAAACTTTTACGAAATTTTATTTGAATCCGTACAGAATTTTGGGCGTGCATTTATAAATTCAATGATTGTTCTGGCGATTACAGTAATTTTAACTTTTATTGTAACTTCGATGGCAGGGTACGCGATTTTGCGTGGAAAATTGAGATTTCAAAAAATCCTTTTTATCGGAATTTTGTCGCTTTACATTATCCCGATGGAATCAATTATGCTTCCGCTTATGTATCAGGTTTCTTCCTGGGGAATTACAGATACTTACGCCGTTCAGATTTTGCCGTTTATCGCAAGTCCGCTTTATATTTTCTTATTTTACAATTATTTCAAGGAAGTTCCGGTTTCTCTTGCGGAAAGTTGCGAGCTTGAAGGGGCAAGTTTTTGGCGCACATATTGGAGCGTTTATTTGCCGATGAATAAGAGCCCGATTATCACAGTTTGTATTCTTCAGGGAATGGATATGTGGAATCAGTATTTGTGGCCGCTTCTTGTTACAACTGACGAAAAAGTTCGCCCGATGTCAGTTTCAATTTCTTCTTTTATGGGAACCGGTGGCGACATTTACTGGGATCAACTTATGGCTTCTAGTGTTTTAATGCTTTTACCAATGCTGATTTTATTTTTATTTTTCCAGAGATTTTTTATTCAGTCTGTTGCCGCTTCTGCTGTTAAAGGCTGATTTTTAAAAAGATTTTTAAGGAAATATTATGTCTAAAGAATTAGAAAAAGCCCAACTTTATCAGGAAAATGCAGTTTCTTCAGAATTAGAAGATGAAAAATCGCTCCGTCCGAAATTCCATTTTTCTTCTCCAGTCGGCTGGTGTAACGATCCAAACGGATTTTCATATTTTGATGGGAAAATTCATCTTTTTTTTCAGTATCATCCGTATTCAACTCAGTGGGGGCCGATGCACTGGGGTCATGTTACAACTAAAAATCTTTTAACCTGGAATTTAGAGCGCGTTGCCTTTGCCCCAGATTCGCCTGCTGATTGTGCGGGGTGTTTTAGCGGCACTGCGATTGAAAAAAATCAAAAACATGTGATTGCGTATACTGGCGTTTCTAAAAAAAACGGAAAAGATGTTCAAAATCAGTGTATTGCGTTTGGGGATGGCGTAAATTATACAAAAAGTCCCAAAAATCCTGTTATAACGGTAAAAAATATTCCTTTTGAATATCAGACAGAGCATTTTCGCGACCCAAAAATTTTTGAAAAAGATGGCAAGATTTTTATGTTCTCTGTTTTAAAGCAAAAAAATGATTGTGGCGCGTTAGTTTTGTTTAAAGCGAATGATGATTCCCTTGCAAATTGGTCGTTCGTTTCAAAAATCGATGAAAGCAAAGACGGTTTAAGTAAAATGTGGGAATGCCCGGATTATTTTTCGCTTGATTCAAAAGATGTTCTAATTTTGTCGCCCCAGGAAATGAAAGAAGATTCTTGGCTTGGTTTTCACGACGGAAATAATTCTGTTTACATTACCGGAAAACTCGATTTTGAATCTAAAAAATTCATTCGCGAAAATAGAATTGAAAATAATTATACAGCGGCCCAAATCGATTACGGATTGGATTTTTATGCCCCGCAAACAACGCTTCTTCCGGATGGCAGGCGAATTTTAATTGCGTGGATGCAATCCTGGGAAAGTTACCACACGCCAAAAAATTACAAATGGTCTGGAATGATGTGCCTTCCGCGTGAATTAAAACTTTTAAACGGAAGATTAATGCAGTTTCCGGTAAAAGAAATTGAGGCCCTTCGCAAAAATCAAAAATCTTTTTCCGTAAAACCGAAAACCAATGGCATTTTTGAGTCTGAAGATAACCGTCATTTTGATGCGGAATTAAATTTTTGTGCAAAAAAAGGCGATTTAATTCTTCATTTGGCAGAAGGCAAAGATGAAAACGGAAATCTTTATTTTGCCGAATTAAAATACAATGCGAACAAAAAAAAATTGTCTTTCAGCCGAAAAAATACAATCTGCCCGGGCGAAATTTTTGAGCGTTCCGTAAAAATCGACACTGATTCTCGCGGATTTGTAAATTTCAGGTGCATCGTTGACACTTGTTCTGTAGAAATTTTTGTTGATAACGGCCGAATCGTTTTTACAAATACATTTTTTGCGCCACCGGAATATAAAACTCTTTTTTATTCGTCAACTCTTGATTCTGAAGTTTTCGGGCAATTTTACAATTTGTAAATGGGGGAAATTATGAAAAAATTTGATGTTACAGCTTTAGGCGAACTTTTAATCGATTTTACGCAAAATGGTTTGAGCAATCAGGGAAATTGGCTTATGGAAGCGAATCCTGGTGGGGCCCCTTGTAATGTTTTGTCACTTCTTTCAAAGTTAGGTAAAAAAACGGCATTTATTGGCAAGGTTGGAAACGATATGTTCGGTAATATGCTTTCTGAAAAAGTTTCTTCTATTGGAATTGATATTTCAAATCTTGTAAAAAGTGAAAAAGAAAAAACGACTTTGGCATTTGTTCACACAGCAGCCGACGGCGACAGAAGTTTTTCATTTTACAGAAATCCAGGGGCTGACGCTTCACTTGAAAAATCTGAAATTAACGAAAATCTGATTGCGGATTCGAAAATTTTTCATTACGGAACTTTGTCGATGACTAACAGCGTTGTAAATGAAGCCACGGAATACGCGATTTTTCTTGCAAAAAAACACAATATCCTTCGTTCGTTTGACCCGAATCTTCGCATAAAATTGTGGGATTCAGATAATCATGCCAAAGAGCGAATTTTATATGGAATTTCACAGTGTAATTTTTTAAAAATCGCAGAAGAAGAACTTGAATTTGTAACGGGAAAATCAAAAATTCAAGATGGTGTAAAAGAATTGCAGAATAAATTTCAAATTCCGCTGATTACAGTTACCCGCGGAAAAAATGGTTCTTCAGCATTTTATAAAAATCAGAATCAGGAAATTTTTGCAGAACAGCCGACTTTTTTAAATGTAAAAACGATTGACACAACCGGAGCGGGGGACACTTTTTGCGCCTGTATGCTTTTTGATATTTTGCAAAATGGATACGAATCTTTTTCAAAAGAGCGATTAGAATCAGCCTTAAAATTTGCAAATGCCGCTTCTTCGCTGATTACAACAAAAAAAGGCGCTCTGTGCGTAATGCCGTCAAGAGAAGAAATTTTAGATTTATACGAAAAAAATAGTTGAAAATAACTTTACAAAAAATTTTCTTGATATGTGAAAAATAACATTATATAATATTTCTAGAATTTTAAGGGAGGCTATTAAAAATGGCAAAAAAATCGGCTCTTTCAATCGGAAGATTAGTACTTCAGA
Source organism: Anaerovoracaceae bacterium (assembly GCA_963636135.1). Classification (GTDB taxonomy): domain Bacteria; phylum Spirochaetota; class Spirochaetia; order Treponematales; family Treponemataceae; genus Treponema_D. The sequence continues at coordinate 514 of CAVHIX010000007.1, read as the reverse complement.
TTGCATTAGGTGTAATGCTCGCAGTAGCAGGAATTTGGGCTTTATCTGATAAAGGTGGAGACGACGCTTACAAAGCATTAAAAGGACTTTTCAATGGAGATGTAGGTAAGATTCTTGGAATGGTATTTGCCATCATAGAATTGCTTGCAGGTATTCTTCTTGTTGTAGAAGTTTTTGTTGGTGATAAATTTGGTAAGTTCGACAATATCTTAGGCTGGATTGTAATCATCGTTTGGATTGTAGCGATTGTTCTTATGGATTTCTTAAACGGAAATTTGGAAATCTCTAAACTCGACTGGTGGTATGGCCTTGCCGGACACTGTGTAATCTTAGGCGCATTACTTTCATTGAACGACTAATTTTACAAACCCATTTAAAGGCTACCTTTTTTGAAGGTGGCCTTTTTCATTTTTAAAATAAAATTCTTGAAATCTTAAGTTTTGTATTGTATCTTTAAATTGTGAATAAAAAATATGCTATTTTAAGCAGTAAAGGAAAATATTCAAGTTTCTCG